>JAQUNC010000023.1:18075-37710 GCA_028717805.1 Atribacterota bacterium | reverse complement strand
ATAAAAGAAGGGTATTTGATGTGTATTTTAAGCTATCATAGTCTTTTCTAACCTGTAAGGTAGGTCTACCTGAAACCAGGAACATTTTGGCAGCAGAAAAAAGTACCCACAAAAATTTGACACAGACATCTCATCAGACAATAGTTGACATTATTCTTTTTCATGTTATGATATAAACCTGAAGAGAAGCAACTGTGATTGGCACAATCTAAAAATTATTATAGAGAGAACAGAAAATAATGAAAATAAATATTACTGAAAAAGCTAAACAACAGTTAGAAAACATGCTGAGGGAGCAGGGACAATCCGCTAAAAAAATCCGTATCATGATGACCGGTATTGGCTGAAGCGGTCCTAGATTTGATGTTGCTCTGGATGAGCAAAATAAAGAGGATGCAAACTTAAAGATAGATAATTTTGATTTTATTTTAGATCAAAAATTAGCTGACAGCATAACATCCCTGACCATTGATTATAAGGATTTCTTTTTATCGAAGGGTTTTAAAGTATATCTCGATCAACAAAATGCAGGGTTATGCTAAAGCCAGCCTGCCACACTTAGAATAAAATAAACTGTAATTAAATACCACAGAATAGCCAGGGATTAATCCCTGGCTATTCTGTAACAAAGTAAATGAGACTTTCTTTTACCTTTTCTTTGCCTATCTTCTGCCATATTGTGGTGTAGGTAGCAATTTGCACCTGATAAAGTTGTCTCAATTTGGCATAATCTCTTTTCTCTACCGGACAATCAGTTTTATAATCCACCATTACCCATCCCTCTGCTTCTCGAAAAACCAGGTCAATAGTGCCCGTTAGCACAATCGGTTTTCTTTCAATCCTATTCTTTTCCTCTTCTATTGAAATTAATTCCTGATATAAGGGATCCTCTGGCATTATTTTTAAATTAAAAGGCAGTTCAGTAAATCTCTGAAGTGCTTTTTCTAAACGTTTATACAAATCACTATTAATAAATTTCTGGACAATATCATAAAGTTCATCTTTGCGATAAAGTTCTATATTGTTTTTTTCTAAGGTATAAATTATGTAGGCTCGGAGTAAATCATCTTCTGCTTGTTCTCTCACCACATATTCCAGTACCTTATGAACTGCATTACCCCATTTTCTCCCACCTTTATCAACTGTGGGGATAAGGGGAGACTGTATTTCAGAAAATTCAGCCTGTCGGGAGACAGTGCTTTCAATATAACTGATTGCGGTGATTGCCCTTTTCCCTTGTTCTATCTTCTTTTTCTCTGTTTCATATTCCCTTAAACTATAGCTCTTTTTTCTTTTTTCAGGTTGAATACCCTTTTTCTCGGGAACCTTTAAAATCATCTCTGACTTGTTCTCCCTTAACAAGTATTTCCAGGAATTTTGACTATTATCCTGATAATTGGTCCCAAAACTACTGATTACCAGCAGATTTTTTGCCCTGGTCGCTGCTACATAAAGCAGGCGGATCTCTTCAGCATCCAGATAGGAAGATTCTATCTGGCAGTATTCCTTCCATTTTTGGGGCTGGCCAATTATCTTGCCCTTACCAAAATATTGGTATTTCTTGACTAAAAAATGCCCTCTAGGAATATCAGAAAGACGTTCAATATGATATTCTGGTCCTGGTTTACGAGTATTATAAGGAATGGCCAGAAAGACAATGGGTGATTCCAGTCCCTTAGCCTTGTGTAAATTCATTATACGAACCGCATTTTCTTCTACCTTCATGCTAAACTCTTCTTCTACTCCCGACAGCAATAATTTATCCAGTTGTTCTATCATTCCGGCATAGTTAAAAAAATCTCTCATTTCTGATTGACGTAGATATTCCAGGATGAAAAACAGCTCATTACCCTGCTCCTTCTCACTCATTTCAGCGCAGAGATAGGGCAGTAAACCTGATTGAATCATAATTTTCTCCAGCACCACTACCGGTAAATATTCTGAACACCAGGAATAATAACTTCTTAATTGTTGGAAGACATCATAAAATTTCTGTCTTAAATCATTCTCCGGCTCACCAGGAAGTTCAGAGAAGAAATCAAATTTTCCCCCGGCTTCTTTATAGTAATAGAGCTCCTCATCAGAGAAACCATAAAAAATACCTCGTAAAACTGCAACCAACAATACCTGATTTTCAGGATCTTTTAACAAACGTAATAATTTCAATAATTCACGAAGGCACTGTGATTCATTCAAGGAGGCATATCCCGATACTGTAACTGGAATACCATATTCGCTTAGTACTCGTGAGTATATCTCCATACCACTTTTGTAACGTAATAAAATCATAAAATCACGATAATCTACCTCAGGTTGTTTCCCCTGCTGCAATTCCTCATCTGTTCGCACCATTGTCAGCCTCTTATCTATCCAATCCCTGATCAACAAAGCAATAGATTGCGCATCATTCTCTATGGTCTTCTTTTTATCTTTCTCCCGGGTAATAATAATTTGACGCACACCTGAAAGAAATCCCCTTTTATCCTCTCGGATAGTTTGCATAGGAGAATAGCTCACCTGAAATTCATCTTCCTCGCGGTTAAATAAATCCTGGAAAAGAGGATTAATATAACGACCAATAGAGTGAAGGGAACGAAAATTGGCATTCAGTTTGATGACTTTTCCGTTACTATCTATCATTAATCTTTTAACCTTTTTATAAACTGCAATATCAGCTCTGCGAAAATGATAAATTGATTGCTGAGGATCACCAACCATAAATAAGCTACCGGCACGAGGATCTAATTTTCCCCATTCTATTTCGGTCAACTGTTCACCGGTTAAATAAAAGATAATTTCAGCCTGGATGGGATCAGTATCCTGAAACTCATCAACCAGTATAGTTCGATATTTTTGTTGAAAATAGAGACGTGTCTCTGGATTATTGCGTAAAAGAAAAGCAGCCCTTAACAATAGGTCCTGAAAGTTGAGCATAGAGTGCTTTTCTCTAAACTGGTGGTAATATTCTACAGCTGGTTTGATAAAACGAAAGATATGGTCATGACAGTATTCCCGCCATCTTTCTATAGCTGGTTCAATATATTTTTCCTTTAGCTCTGGTAATATAATATCCCGATACTCTTTTGCTTTTTCTTTGGAGAGCCAGCGATTGAGAATTATGCTTCCTGCCCCATGAAAATTCTTAGAGAATGGCTCTAACAAAGAAATTTTATAAAAATCTTTCTGACTATAAGGATGGTATCTTTTGAACTTTTGAACTTGAAGAATCGCCTGCTGAATTGAATCATATCCCCTTTCGGATCCCTGTTCCGGTATGTACTGTATTGCTTCCTCACAAAATGAGAATAATTCATTCATGGTGGAATCCAGTTGAGGATTGTCTACTTTTTCATGCAATATTTGTACTTCAGGATACTGACAAACCTGTTTGTAGCTTTCCTTAAGATTTAGAATCGGAATCCCCAACATTGCTAAATTCTGAAACAGGGCAGAGTCCTGCACCTTTAGATTGGATAGATATTGTTCCCAGGCTTGCTCCATAAACAGGATATTATCAATTTCATCCAGCTCTTTAAAAGTAGGATCGAGTCCCGCCTCTATGGGACGTTCTCTCAGAATGCGGGCACAAAAAGAGTGAATTGTACCTATATAACACTGCTCGATATTAATTAGTGCCTTAAAAAGCAAGCTCTTCTGTGCTGGAGAATTTATTTTCTGAAGTTCTCGCTCTATTTCTTGTTGAAATCGTTCTTTCAGCTCAAAAGCAGCCTTACGAGTAAAGGTGATAGCGGCAATCTGTTCCACAGAATATCTTCCAGCCTTAACCAATGCTGCCATCCTTTTTACCAGACAGGATGTTTTACCTGAACCAGCACTGGCTTCAACCAGAAAATTATGATTAAAATCATTAAAGATTTGATTTCTAGCTTCCTGGTCATGAAGAATCATCTTCTGTTCCCTATTCAAATTGCTGCAACCTCCTTATCTCCTCCAGAGCTGGTTCATTATGATACTTTCCACCTTTTTCCCCTTTTAGTATAATTACTTCATTTTGCTCTAGGATGTCTTTATAATCAAGACACATTAACTCATCTGGATTTTGAATCATGGCAAAATTTCCCCTTGCTACTATATTCAGCAAAATTTGTATTATTTCTAAGACCTGCTCTCTGTTATCTTGCTTATATAAAACAAGGTTTCCCTGACCGGCCATAGTAGGAAAATAATAGCCAGATTCACTAACTTTTAGTTGACCATTCCTTTCCTTCTTGGCTAATATTTTTTCCAGAGCAATAGCATATAAGGCATGCTGAATCTGTTGACCATGGCGGAAAGGATTTCTTCTCCTATAATCCTTAGAAACACCTGTCTTGTAATCAATTATCCGGAAAGTACCATCAGGAAGCAGGTCTACCCGGTCAATCTTTCCCTGAAGACTGATTCTACCTCCATCAGGAAGGTTTAATTCAATCGCTTTAACCTTTCCTAAAATTTCGTGTTGACTATCCCTGGTACCGAAAGCAAGTTCAAAGTATTGGGGGAATTGCCCTTTATAATTTTCTTCCTCTTCAGCGAGGAAGACCTGACAGGACTCTACTATCTCTTTCTTTTCTGCCTCATAAATCAATTCTCCTGGTGGGGCTAAATATCTTCTTTTTTCTGCCAGACTTTCCTCAATAATTTCTTCCAACAAAGACCAGTGTTGAGAAAAGGAAGGCGCTATTTTCTTTCCCTTGGAATTACCAAGTAGTACTTGATAAAATTTTTCATAAATTTGATGGAGCAATGATCCCCTTTCCAGAGGACCCAGCCAGGTTGTGGGATCATAAACCATTTCTTCCACTGGTTTTATCTTCAGAATATCAACCAGTAAATAGAGATAGGGGCAATAGGCGATTCTTTCCAATCTGGAAGCGGATAATACTATGCCTCTGTTCTGGCGGGGATCAACAACACTGGTATTAATATTAATCCTGCCATTAAATACATTAAATCCCTCTTCTCTTCTGATTTTATCGGCTTGAATCCCTTTCTGAAAGGAACTGTACTTCTGATTAAAAATTAACTGTAAGTCTCTCTTCTCTTTTTTGGTAAAATAGAGAAAAAGCTCTCCTTCATCTAAAATTTCTATATTACTTTGAGGAATAAAATTTCTCACCGGGCTCAAACTCTGATAAAAAACGCTATAATCAAGATGAATATTCTTTTTCTGAAGTCGGTAAAGCTGAAGCATCAGGTTAGCAGGAGCTTGTTCACGCTGACCTGTGGTATCATAACAGGAAAAAGACAAATATATTTTCCCTCTCTGTGCTAATATGAGCTGAAGTAAACGCAATTGTTCCATCTTATTTTTTTGATTATTACTGAGTAGATGTTTAAAAAGCTCTTTTTCTGTCTCAAGCAATACCACCTCTTCCTCAGAACTGCCCGGAAATTTTTGATAATCCATACCTACCAGAAAAGTGTAAAAACGACTGAACCAGATTCCCTTCTTATAACTGGCAATATGTAAATGACCGGGCATAGGTAGAGAACAGTTAACACGTTCCTGCTCAATTATATTTTTAATTAAGAATAATGCCTCATTGATAGGAAATTCAGCTGAGATATTTTGCTCCAGAGCACCTAATTTCTGATTAATATTAGATATCGCTTCTTCATCAATATTATTATTTTCTACCAGAGCATATCTCTCTACCATGCGAGCCAGACTACCAGCCAGTTGAGAAAGGGAAATACGATGTTGAAATTTATGATAAGGGATTTCTGTAAATATCTTCATTATCCAGTCTTTGATAGCAAGCAAGTATTGTATCTCTTTGGATAATGCCCTTGCTTTTTCCTGGGAGATATTTTCCATTATTTTTTTTCTATCTTCGATAGCCATATTGATACCTGGAATGTAACGTTCTCTCCCCCAACCAATAGGAGATTCCCTGAGCAATGAAACAAATTTTGGTATAGTTAGGGAATCCTTTAAATTTATATCAATACAGGAGCTATTTAAAAGAGTAATCAGTTTAGCAACACTATAGTTATCATTAATCCAATCAAGTAAAGAGAGCAAAAATTGAGCGGGATGGCTATTTTTTATATTGATACCGCTGTGAAAAGTCATTGGGATTTGATAAAGACGAGATAATTGGTAAAAATACTGAGAATAAGGTTCCTGAGTGGCATAAAAAACCTGTACCTGATCAAAAGAATATCCCTCTTTGATAATTGTTCTTAAAACTTCCCTGGTTTCATTATATTCTCCGTAAGTCTGACAAAATTCTATATCCAGAAATGGCAATGGCAGTGAATCAATCTCTTCTCTGTGATACAGTGCATTAAAAATACTTTCTTCTATCAATTCTGTAGTTCCCTGATTGGTAGTCAGGGGGAAATAATGTGGAGCTGCCATAACTTCTGGACAGTTAAACTGAAGCAGAAATGCATTTGGTCTTATTTTTTTGTTAAAAAATCTAAGTTCTACCTTATTCAACGGTAGATTAGAAGGAACCAGAAATATTATTTCTTTCTCTCTCGACTTTAACTTCTCAGCATTGTGATAAAGTTCTGCCTCGTCTATCACATTTCTTTCCTTCAGTTCCTGTTCATAATGGAGCATCACCAGAAAAAGATCATTCATTTTTGGAGAATTTGTCAGGATTTCTCGGGGAAAATTGAGAGAGGAATAACCAGATACTCTTATCTCTTTAATAGTTCTAAATATTGATTTAGCCAGAAGAGGAGAGAAAAATGGTAATTTAAAATAGGTTAATTTTTCTTCTGAAGATAGTCTCCTTAGAATCTCAAGGACCAGTATCTGCCCTAAAGTACTGTCTAAAATTTTCCATCCATTTTTTAATAAAACTGGCAAGCATATTTCTCGAGCAATATCAAAAAGTGTAGCAATATTAAAATTTAAAGCTGAAAACCCATTTAGAGTTAAGTTTTTTCTTAAGGCATTTCCATCCAGATAAGAAGGTACCAGGATAATTTTTTTCTGGAATAAATATTGTTTATCTAAATTTTGTAAATAACTTAAAAATTGATACATTTAATCTACCTATTTACCGGACTCACTTGGATTGTTTCTGGAAGGTCACAATTTTATTATAAACCTGAGAGAGGTCATTTTCATATCTGTCAAAATGGTGGCGAAAAAGGGTCAATCCATCCTGGAAATAGCGCGGAACAAGATGTACATGAAAATGAAAAACTGTTTGTTTGGCGGCAACCCCATTAGATTGGATAATGTTTAAACCAATAGTCTGAAATATTTGTTGATAATCAAGAGCCAATTTTTTGCAAATTGTCATAATATGAGCAAGAATATCTTCTGGAATTTCATAAATGCTTTTATAATGTTCTCTTGGTATTACCAGGGTATGACCCTCTGTAACTGGATAGGCATCCAGAAATGCCACACATTTTTCATCTTCATGTACCAGATAGGCATATTTTTCTTTACTAATAATCTGACAAAAGACACATTTTTCAGACATAACAAAACTCCTTAACTGAGATCCGGTAAGCATCACACCGCAGAGCAGTTGTTTTTAAAAAAACTAAGCAAAAAGCAGTAAATTAATATATCCCATAATTATTATTTAATAAATTTGGTTTGAACCAATGCTGGGCAATAGATTTTTACTTCTATCTTACTATTACGATTATTTCTAAAATAATAAATCTTTTTTTCTTTTTTCAAGTTGTTCCCAGTCTATTTCCCTTCGTTCTGGGTAGGATTCGCAGGTTCCAGGTTTCTGGACTGCATAAGAAGCTACCAGATTGGCAATTTGTGCTGCTTTAGGAATAGAATTTGATTGTATTAAACCATAGATAAAAGCGGCATTAAATAAATCACCCGCACCAGTGGTATCCAATACTGATTTTACCAGAAAAGCTGGTACATTAATCAAATTATCCTGGCATAAAAAACTGCATCCCTGCCTACCCTGTTTGATAATTATATCTCCTGCTCCCCAATTCTTTAATACGGTAGCTCCTTGAAGTATTTCTTCTTCACCAGTTAGCATTTCTATCTCTTTTTCGTTAGGCAGTACATAATCTACCATATTCCATATATTTCGTTTTGGCATTTCCATTAAAGGAGAAGGATCTAGTATCGTCTTCAAGCCGTATTTCCTACCTAATTTAAGGGCAAATTCCACTGTTTCTAAGGGATATTCCAGAGAAATGCTTAGCCACTGAGCCATTTCAAAAAGATATTCAAAACGTATTAAGTAATCAGGTTGTATCATGCGATTCATAGCCGGGAAACCCATAATAGTATTTTCTCCATCGGGACTAACCAGGATAGAACATATACCAGTCTTCCCACTGCTACTTTTAAAAATATATTCAGTATTGACCTTGAACTTTCTTAAGACAGAAAGGGTATAGTCTCCGGCAAAATCATTTCCTACCTTGCCTAACAATAAAGCAGCTACCTTTAAATTAGTGAGAGCTATTGCCTGATTGGCACCTCTCCCTCCTAAGGAGCATCTTAAATCTCTAACCCGCATATTATCCCCCTTATTCGGAAAATGAGGAATATATACCAGACAATCCAGATTAATCGCTCCTATAACAATAACTGTTGACATCTTCTCTAAACCTTATCGCACTTATTTTCTTCTTTATTATATATTATGTGATAAGACTTTGCTAATGTCAAAAATTGCTAAATATGCAGCTATTTTCTATTACGGTACAGACTATCGACTATCTTTTTAATGAAAATTCATAACTTACTTTGCTCTGTTCTTATAAAGAATGAAACAAAGTATCCCGAAATAGGCTAAAAAAGAGAGCAAGGCAACAAAGTACATTACCGGCTGCTTAGTAATATACCCAAATATAGGAATATTTAACATAACCATAAGCGGAAAGCCAAAAATAAGAGCAATACCGCTACCCAGCACAATGTTTTCCGAAGCACCGGAATTAAAACCCGGATCTACCTGCTTTAATAAAGCCATTCCAGTGGAAATGGTTCCGGTATAAGTACCATAAAAAGCTATAATATTTTGTAAAATATCACTCTTGAAAACACGAGGAGTCATCCAGAGAATAAAAATAATAGTAATTATGCCTCCTATTGTAGTAATAAGCAAGGTGGGAATCATGTAATAATGTAGTGTTTTTATAGAAATAGCGGCAATTGCTGCAGTTATCATAAAATCAAAACACCCTCCAGCAATTCTTTGCAGCATATAACTATTGGGGTATTCATGATTCATAATCTTCATCTTCTTCATTTGATTAAAAATAACTCTTAACAGAATAGCATAGATAGTGCCAATGATGAAATGAAATCCCCATAATAGCTGAGCAAGTGTCTCACCAAAAGTTCCTAGAGGTAACAATATTCTATTGAGACCTAATAAAGTTAAATATGTAGCCAGATATATCAATCCTATCAAAAATAGTTGAATAGAGATATCATCCAGTGATGCAGCTAAGGGTAATTCACCGGAATCCATTTCTTCATGTATCTTTTCTCTGACAGCATATTTATCCAGATTAATAGAAAAGATACCCTTTTTTATTAAATAATTCACCAATATGACTCCGACAATACAAGCCCAGAGAAAACCTATGGTAGCAATAGAAAGGCCGATATTCCCACCCTGAAAGAATCCGACTTCCTCCCACTGACGACCTATAGCATAAGCCTGTCCTGGTCCCTGGCCAAATCCCAGAGGTAATAATAATCCAAAAGAGGGAAACAAATCAGGGAAAACTGTATTAGCTAGAAGAAGAGAGATTATAAATCCTATAATTCCCTGCACCACATAAATACTAACAATGTAAACCCCGGAATTAAAGATATCACGACTACGCAGGTGTTCTCTTTTTTTAAGAGCAATAGAGATGAAACCGATAGCCATTAAATGATAGACCAAGCTACCCAGTCTTTCTCTATCCAAATCTACTAACTGTAATGCCTCTCTTCCCAATAACAAACCAATAAAACCAGCAATAATTGCCGTTGGAAAAAGAAACTTCTGGAAAAAAAAGACCTTCCTTTTGAAAAATACACCAATACCTATAAATAAAGAAAGCCACAAAAAATCAATAACCAGAGACCAGTTTTCGTTCATAAATCCTCCCCATATGTATTAGAAGAATATCTGCTGAGCCAGTCTTATCATTATACACCACTTATAGGCTGAAATTGAGTCGGAATTAAAATAAAATTGATACAATTGTTCTTTATAATAAAATTCGAAACGATTATTATACTGAACATTTATCCCTTTAATCTCTTTCAGTTCAAACCGTAGATATTCTTTTTCATTTTTAGTCAAAATCAGCTCTCTCCCCTGCCATATAAGCTTACAGTCCGGCAATGGCTTTAATTTTTTAAATTGTTTAATTATGGCACAATTAACTCCTTCATCCTGAACAAGATTACCCTTATAATCATTTTTCTGATAATTCCTTAAAAAGTTTTTGCTCCAATCAATTTGCCATTGATTCCAGTCTGCCGGATTATCAAAATAAAGCTGTTTCCCCTCGGTAGTTAAAAAACCATACTGATCATACCTTACCTCATAATTACATCTACGACAAAACAGATCATCCCCCCGGGAATAGAGTGTACCTATTTCCTGGCAGTTGGGACAGAAATAGAGAAATAATTCTAATCTTTCCGCTAAGTTTCTACCCTGATAAATATTCATTGCCTTTCTTTGGAAATCATATTCCCGATAAGTAAGACTAGCCGTAATTTTTTGAAAAATATTATCGACTGACATTTCCTGAATCTTATCGGGCATCATAATTAGTTTATAATTTAAAATTATTTTCCCTTTTCTTTTAAAACGAGCCCAGCGGGGGAAGGTCAAGTATGAGCCCTTTAATAACACTCTTACCACGGGTATTTTTAGCATTTTAATCAACTTAGCAGTGGCAAATATTATTTCCTGCACTGAGCCATCCCAATTACGTCTGCCTTCCGGAAAGATACCGATAATTCGTTCCGTTTCCTTTGCTCTCAAAGCTTCCTTTATGGCTGAAAAATCTGCTAAGAATTTTTTCTTGGGAATAGAACCTTCAATTTCTAGTAGTCTTCTCAAAATTGGCTTTCTAAAATATTCATCTGAAACCAGGAAACAGATAGGATCCTTAATAAAAAGATTAGCTAAAAAGCCATCCCAAAAATTGGCATGATTACCAATCAATAGATAGGGAGGATTCAAACCGCAGGTATCATTTCTTTCCAGTTGTAAACAGAAAAAAGTGCCCAGATACCATTTAAGAGAACTTAAGACTATCCTGGACACCATTTTATTAGGTAATTTTTTATGGCCTTTATTCATAAATATTTCTTTATATTAGGAAAAACTATCGGGATATTCAAGGGGAATTCTTCTCCTTGCTAATTCCTAAAATAGTATATGGCATAACGGATATCGTATATCGTAATGTGTTGTGTTTAAAGTGCATTTCCTTCACAACGATGATGTAAAAATCATTTACATATTAATCAAATACTTTCTGAACCAATCAATAGTATAAGGTATAACTAAATCAAAACGATCCTGGCAACAATGACCGGAATCTTCAAAGTAGAGCAACTCCTTATCCTTCCCGGTTGCCCATTCCATAAAATAATAAGCATGCTCTGGGGGGACTGTCTTATCTTTTCCTCCCTGGATAATCAGCATGGGGCGTTCCAGGGGTGGATATTTCTTAATATCAACATGACCAAATTCTTTGGAAATCTCCTTCATGCTATTATAACCAGTCATATAGTATACCGAACGTCTGGTTGGGATACTTAATTTTTTTATATGGGAAAGGGGAGGAAAATAGGCATATCCACCATTACTTATTACACAATCAATCCTGGAATCCAGGGCAGCAGCAATAACAGAGGATAACCCCCCAAAACTCATTCCTATCACTCCAATTCGTTCCATATCTATATTAAAAGTATTATTGCTTTCTAACCAGTCAATAATAGTGATGATGGCTTGCTCATAATCAGGAGTTAAACGCATCTTTTTATGCATTTCTCCCTGCCCGGGTCCATCAAAGCTGAATACATTGAAACCTGCTCTTAAAAAATACTGAGCAAAGAAATGATTTTCCACCTCTTTAATGTTATTCAAGACATTAACAAAGAGAATTAAGGGCTGTTCGGGCTTTTCATTTAACATTAGATACCCCGGTATTTCCACTCCTCGAAAAGGTATTTCAATTTTAATGGGTCTGTCCTTTTCTTTATATAGGGCAATAGCTTTTTTATAACACTTTCTGGCTTCTTCCTGTGCCTGTATTTTCTCTTCTACATCATAATAGTTAATAAAGGCGCCTATATGATAACAGCCGGCAGCTTCATGAAAGAGTCTGCGAGCCAGAAAAATATTTCCTTCCCTCTGTGCTTTTTCTGCTAAAACTTCTAGTTCCTGTCCTTCTTTAGACCATTGGCTGCACCAATCAAAATAATTCTTTATCCTCTTTACTACTCTTTCGCTGCGAGAGGGATCAACTCCGCAAATGGCAAAGCGATTATACTCAGTGGTACTAACAATTTTTGGCACGGAAACCATATAGGCATAAAGTTTTTCCCATAATTTCATAGGTGGCAAGGTGGGAAAAGGCAAATCTTGAGGTATTAAATCCTCCTCTTTTAGCAATGGCGTTTTTTCCCTCTCTTCTACTTCCTCTTGCAGCTGAGAAAATAAATTTGAAGTAAAACCACCTTGATATACCTTTTTCCCATAAAACATTTGCCTGTCATGCGGTTCAGTAGAGAGTAAATCTATAAATTCCATTTCCTGGCTATCTAATTCCTCCATGGATTTAAAATATAGCTGAAATATAGCTGAATCAAACTTATCTACTACATAATCCTGCGCTGTAATTGCTTGTTGGGCTACTCCTACTAAAATAAAGTTCATAGTACTTAAAAAAATGATTAAGAGAATACTCACTACACAAAATAACTTTGTCCTTCCAAATTTATTACCAATAGCTTCAATCAATATTATTACTTCCTTCCTTTAATTCTTTATTTTTGCCTTAGATATTTCAGTACTGTTTTCCTTTTAATAACTCTTCTACTCTATTTCTATTTATAGACCGGAATAAAAAGGCTGTCTTTTGCTCTTTATGCACTGTTAATTTTTGTTCAAAGGTCTTTTTCTGCTCATTTTGATAAAAAATGCCCAGTGGTAGTTTTTCTCTTTCGGTCGCTCTAATAAAAGCCGTATTTCTATCATAAACATCGTGGTCCTGCAGGATATAGGTATGTTCCTGAAACCACTTAAAGGTATTTACTTTATTAAAAGTAACGCAGGGTTGAAAGATATCTACCAGAGCATATCCTGGATGTTTTATAGCCTTTTTAATAATTTCCACGGTGTGCTCTATATTGCCGCAAAAAACACGAGCTACAAAGGAAGCCTCCAGAGAGATAGCAAGAGCTATAGGATTAATGGGATCAGATATAACACCATCCACCTGTAATGGCGTTTTAAATCCAAGTTCGCTGGTAGGTGAAGCCTGCCCTTTAGTAAGCCCATAAACCATATTATTATGAACTAAATGGGTTATATCGGGATTTCGTCTGATAGTATGTAAAAAGTGATTTCCACCCTCTCCATACATATCACCATCTCCTCCCTCGGCAATAACAGTTAACTCAGGATTACAGGCTTTAATTGCCGTAGCAGGGGGTAAAGCCCTGCCATGTAATCCATTGAACATGTGGATATTGAGGTATTGTGGAGTTTTGGCTGCCTGACCAATACCGGATACCATCACCACTTGCTGGGGTACTAAGGAAAGTTCTGCAAAAGCCTGCTGCAGGGCTTTTAATATCAGAAAATTGCCGCAACCAGGACACCAGGCTGGTTTAATGGCCTGTTGTTCAAAATCCATAGTTTTTTTCATTTTTGACCTCCTTTCCCCTTTAAAATATTATTAATTTCTTGAGCCAACTCATCAGCGTAAAAAGGCAATCCATTATATTTTAATATCCTCGTTCCTATACTGATACCCGTTTGCATTTCCAACAATTGACTGAACTGACCACCAAAATTGTTTTCTATAGAAATAACCTGCTCTGCTCTATTTAAATAATTAGTGCTTGTCTCAGAAATAGGATAAACCTGCTGGAAATGAAGCAAAGCAATATCAGGTTTATCTAACCTATTTAATGCCTCTTTTATAATGTTATAAGTCGATCCCCAACCCACACATAAAACACGATAATCAGTAGCTCCGATCAGTGTTGGTATTAAAGCTTCTTTTTTCAACCAATGCCATTTGGTATTTCTTTTTTCTACCATTCTCTTTCTAATTTCCATATCCTCAGTAATAAGACCCATTTCATCATGTTCATCGCTATCTACCCGAATTAAGCCTTCACCAAAGCCCGGAATCCCTCTTGGCGAAACTCCATCCCTCACCTTCAGATTATACCTTTGATAATCAGAATCTGTCTGGATAATAAAGCGGACTATCTCCCCCCTGGGAACACTTAATTTTTTCATATTGTAATAAGTGTCCATTGTATACTGATCAGTTAAAATAAAGACCGGAATCTGGTATTGATCAGCCCAGTAAAATGCTTTCTGAGTGAGTTTATAGGCATCCTCAATATTAGCTGGAGCAAGTATTATTCGGGGAAATTCTCCATGACCAGCATAGAGGGCTAATTGTAAATCACCCTGCTCGGTTCGGGTAGGTAAACCGGTAGCTGGCCCAGGACGTTGAGATAGATGAATAACCAGGGGGCTCTCTAACATACCAGCCAGACTGAGACCTTCAGTCATAAGGGCAAAACCTCCTCCGGAGGTAGTAATCATAGCACGTGCTCCCGCATACCAGGCTCCTAGAGCCATATTAATGGCACTTATTTCATCCTCAGCCTGCTCGGCAATAATATTAAAATCATGAGCATACTGAGCTAAAAAGACCAGTACGCCGGTTGAGGGTGACATAGGATAGGAAGAGATAAAATTACATCCCCCTGCTATTGCTCCTAATCCCACTGCCTCTGCGCCACTAAGCAATAGATTATTCTTCGCCTTATTTGATTTCTCCAGTCTTGAAAATTGTTTGTGTTTTATCTGACCTTCTTTGATTAATCTCTGAGCTTCTTGGCAACCCATTTCTAAGGCTTTTATATTATCTGCTACAAACTCCTCTTTGTTCTTCTGGGTAAAATATTCCTTCAAAAAATGCTTACCAACCTTGATATCTCCATCCAGCAATCCTAATAATAGCCCTACTGCTATAATATTGGCATAAATTGACTTGCCTATCTCCTGGGCTATCTTTAGAAATGATACCTGGATCACTTTTTTATCAGTATCAAGCCTTTCCCGGTCTCCAATAATAATGGTATGCTTATCAAGCCGGGAGGAAACATGTTTTATAGCTTCTTTGTCCAGTGGTATCAATAAATCAATACGAGCAATGGGAGCTTGAACCGGATTACTGGATACTCGTATCTGAGTAGAGTTACTTCCACCTCTCACCCGAGACATATATTCCTTGGTTGCAAAAACGTAATAACCGGATAGTTTTAATATTCTGGTCAACAATTGTTCTACCGTTTGAATTCCTTGCCCTGCTTCGCCACAAAGAACAATAGAAATATCCTGTTCCGGAGTTATTGATTTTATTACTCTTTTCATTAATTCCTCCTTCTCTCTTTCTTTATAAAGGGAAAATTGTCTGTGGGGCACAAAGTTTTTATTTTTGCAAAAAATAATAGAAAGACAAATAAATTATTCTTTATGATTAGACTTTTTAGCTGGCGGTAGGATTGGTTTTTTATATGGTACAGGGATATACTGAACTGATGGACGAACACCAGGACTCTGAGGGTAAAGATCCATTAATTCATAGATTTCTTTGGGCATATCACTAGATACACATAAGCCTAATTCCTTTGCCTCTTCATACTTTATGGGATAATCATGTGTCCATCTTCCCTCGGTAAGCACTTTGGCGATGTGTTCAGCTTTCTCCTCACTGCATTTATTTTCTGTAAGTAGTTTTTTTACAAAGGTATAAACTTGCGAGATTGCTTTTCGCGCCATATCAGCCTGAATAATAGTTTCATCATCAATCTCATTCCTATCCTTATCTTTCAGTACATTCAATATAGAGATGGCTGGATATTGGCCTAATTGAGGATCTACTGGACCCAAAACGGCATTTTCATCCATAATTATTTCATCTGCTGCCAAGGATATCATGGTACCACCACTCATTGCATAATGAGGGATAAATACCGTCACCTTCCCTTTATGGCGTAATAAAGCATGAGAAATCTGCTCGGTGGCCAGCACTAATCCTCCTGGGGTATGTAAGATAATATCTATAGGTACATTATCATCAGTTAATCTGATAGCTCTTAAAATTGCTTCTGAATCTTCAATATTAATATAACGAACTATGGGTATCCCGAGAATACTCATAGTTTCCTGTCTGTGAATCATGGCAATTACCCGGGACTCTCGCTTTTTTTCCAGACGGTGGATGAGGGCAATGCGGGATGATTCTAAATTTTTTTGCTTAAACCAGGGAGATAGTACTGAAAAAATAAAGAAAAACCAGAAAAACATACTAAGATATTCCATAACTGACTATGCCTCCTGTAATTATTCCTTAAATTAGAAAAGAAATTTTTACTTATTACTTTCTCTGTTAACAATAGACAAACTAAAAAGTCACTCTTTTCCCTGCAATAATGTTTAAATTTGTTACTATCATTATAGACAAACTACCCCGTTAAAGCAATGAAATAAATAATCATTGCTCTCTTTTGATTAAACAAAAAAGAAGCACTTTAAGATACTCATTTTTAAATAAAAGTGCTTCTTTTTAATTACCCAATAAATTGTGCCAGACTATACCGGCATTATACTGTAATATTTATTTTTATCATAATATTTACTTAAACTATTCACCTGCAATCATTACTCATATTAAAAATTATCTGCCTTCAACTGGAAAAAAGCTTGTGGATGTTCACAAGCTGGGCATTTATTGGGAGCTTCTTTGGCTTCCAAAACATAACCACAATTTCGGCAATGCCAGGTTACCTTTTTATCCTTTTTAAAGACACTGCCCTTTTTCAAGTTCTCCAGTAATTTTCGATATCTTGCCTCATGATGCATTTCTACTTTAGCTATTTCCTCAAATTGTATAGCCACTTTCGCGAATCCTTCCTGCCGGGCTACCTGAGCAGCATCTTTATAGATAGTCCCCCATTCCAATAGCTCGCCATCAGCAGCCGCTTTCAGGTTCTGAGCTGTATCCGCAATTACTCCAGCAGGATAACTTGCCTTAATCTCTACCTCACCACCTTCTAAGAGCTTAAAAAACCTTTTGGCATGCTCCTTCTCATTATCAGCGGTTTCCTGAAATATGGCAGCAATTTGTTCATATCCTTCTTTTTTAGCAACACTAGCAAAATAAGTATATCTATTTCTGGCTTGTGATTCACCGGCAAATGCCGCCAATAAATTCTTTTCTGTCTCTGTGCCTTTTAATTTACCCATACAATTCCTCCTTATATTATATTGCCATATATCTAATATTTCATTATCTATATTTGTTAGACAGATTGAACTTCCTTAATTTCAGGGATAGCTTGTTTTAGTGCCTTTTCAATACCCAGCTTTAAAGTCATCTGGCTCATGGGACAACCGCGACAGGCACCGGTTAATTTTAACTTGACAATACCATCTTCAGTGACTTCAATCAACTCCACATCTCCGCCATCAGTCTGTAGAGATGGCCTAACCTTTTCCAGGGCTTCAGTTACTCGTTCTTTCATAGACATCGTAATTCCTCCTTTTGGTTTTCTATTAAATCAACACTTCTATTTTGTATTTTCTTGTTTTTTCTTAATTTCCTCAGTTAATTTCTTACCCAGTAATTCGCATTGTTCTAAAATTTCTTCAGTGAGATGGGAACCACAAGTAACATAATCAATGACCTTAAACTTGAAAGACATACCAATTTTTCTTAAACTTGCCAATGCAGGTTCCCCACCAGTACCTCCTGATACAAAAAAAACGCAGGGCATATTGGCAGTTAAACTGCCTTTAATTTTGCTTTGAACGGCATAAAAAGTTCTATCAAAAAAATCCTTAACAGTTCCCGCCATATAATCAAAGTAATCAGGAGTGCCAATAGCAATTCCAGAAACTACTCTTAAATCCTCCTGATTAACCTGTTCAGCTTTTTTTATTATAACCTCAAAGCCATTAGCTTTTTCAATCCCTTCTTTTACTGCATAAGCCATTTTCTGTACAATTCCGCTTTGTGAATGATATATTATTAAAATCTTATCCAACTATAACCTCCTTATATTGCCATAACTTTATTTCTGTTGAAATAAAATCATCTTTCCATGTCAAATATCTTTTAAAAATAATGCCAGGCTGCTCAGGAAAATGAGAAATCTGAATCTTGAAGAACTTCTCTGGCTTTCGTTAAATCCTTTTCTAAAATCAAAATCCTGACCTCAGCTAATCCGTCAACCACAAAAGGATGAACCGATCTGGTTACATCTGATTGCAATATACATTTTATACCATAACTTTCCAATAAACTTTGAATAGGAAGAGCATCTACTTCTGTAGGCACAGAACACAATAGAACAATCTTTGAATCTCGAAATTCTTGTTCATCTTTATCCATTATCATTATTCTTTCTTGATTACAGTATAGAGTATACCGCTATAAAGTATACAGTATAACGTCGTAATGCGTAGTGCGTTGAGCATATTGCGTAAATCATAGGTAAGCGTAATACCCAAATAAAAGTTTAACTGTATTAATTTCGAGTAGTGTTAACAATTTGTTTTACATTAGTTTAACTAAAAACTGAAAACCTTTAACTAAAAACTTCAAGGTCATTGCAAGCACTGCTTAGGTAGTGCGTGGCAATCTCATACAGGTATTTCCCTATAAAAGTTATGCTGTAAAATTTAGATATATTCATTATTTTATTTTACTATAATTATCCTAATGCGCAAATTAATTTAATACTCAATTCCAATTCTCGCTTTAATACCCTTCTGAAAAGGATGTTTAATTTCACACATCTCTGTTACCAGGTCAGCAAGATCAAGCAATTCTGGGAGAGCATTTCTACCGGTAATTACCACCTCTACCGACTCCGGTTTGTCTTTCATAAAATTTATTACTTCTTGTATTTCCAATAAACCAAAGTCGAGTGCTACATTAAGCTCATCAAAGATAACAACATCATAGTTTCCGCTTATCGCACCCTGTACTCCCTCTGCAAATGCCTTCCGAGCTTCCTGATAGTCAATTTCCTTGGCTTTACCTTTGTAGACAAAATCCCTGGTTCCGAAGGTTTTAATAGTTATCTGTGGAATTTGTTTAATTGAATGCAACTCACCATAATCCCATTTTTTCATAAATTGTACTATTAATACTTTTTTATCTCTGCCGGCTGCTCTTAATGCTAAACCGAGTGCGGCAGTAGTTTTTCCTTTTCCATTTCCGGTATAAACCTGAATCAGACCTTTCATAAAAATACTCCTTACCATTATATTCAAGGGGAATTCTTCCCCTTGAGAACCCCTGAAATACATCTTTTACTTAAGGTAGATAATTAATCTATATTTTAATTTATTTTATCCTGAGGTTCATATTATCAGGTGGTAATTGTCC
>JAQUNC010000023.1:0-17975 GCA_028717805.1 Atribacterota bacterium | reverse complement strand
ACTTAAGGTAGATAATTAATCTATATTTTAATTTATTTTATCCTGAGGTTCATATTATCAGGTGGTAATTGTCCTCATTATATTCAAGGGGAATTCTTCCCCTTGAGAACCCCTGAAATACATCTTTTACTTAAGGTAGATAATTAATCTATATTTTAATTTATTTTATCCTGAGGTTCATATTATCAGGTGGTAATTGTCCTCATTATATTCAAGGGGAATTCTTCCCCTTGAGAACCCCTGAAATACATCTTTAATTTAAAATTGAATTTTTATTCAATATGTCTTATAATAACATAAAAATTATCTAAACAGAAAGTGTCATCCGTAAAGCAATTCCATCTACTTGTAAATTGAAATAAATAAGTCTAGTTTCAGGTAAGCATTATATTAAATACATATATTACATTCTAGCAGGTTAAGGGAAGTGTGGTGAAAATCCACCGCAAACCCGTTACTGTAAAAGGTACCGAAAGCTGCTTGATGCCACTGGAATTAAAATTCCGGGAAGGCGCAGCAATTAGATAGCCTCAAGCCAGGAGACCTGCCTGTTAGGAGTTCGCTACACTCTTTCGTGGTCAAAGAGTGTGTTCTTTGTTTTTATAATAAGGACTACTTTCAAAAAATAGTAAAGAGAGGAAAACGATGCCCAAAAAAAAGACAATTTATTTAGTTTTATTATTAATATTTTTTATACTCATACCTTTATCATTATCAGCATGGGGAAATTCACAGGATGATCTGTTTCCTATCACTCTTATTGATGACCTTGGCACAGAAGTCACTCTGATTAAAAGACCGGAAAGGATTATCTCAGCGGCTCCCAGTAATACAGAAATTATCTTTGCTCTAGGATTGGAAAGTAAATTGGTAGGTAGAAGTGAATTTTGTAATTACCCTCCTGGTGCAGAAGAAATTGAATCTATTGGAGTAATGTCACCCCTAAATCTAGAAAAAATTATCTCATTAGAACCAGACTTATTTCTCTCTTACGGAGGATTCCAGACAAAGGATATACCCAGACTAAGGGAGCTGGATTTTAAAGTCTTATTAATAGAGGCAGAGTCATTAGCAGAAATGCTGCACAGTATAGAATTAATTGCTTCTGCCTGTGGTATACCAGAAAAGGGAAGAGAACTTATCACAGATTTACAGGAACGCATAAGTGTCATCACCAACCTGAGTGCTATTATTCCGGAAATTCAAAAGCCAAAAGTTTTTACTGGCTCCAGCTATGAGACCATCTGGAGCCCGGGCAATGGTACGCTGTTTCATGAATTAATTACCTTGGCTGGGGGACTGAACATTGTGGGAAATCAACAGGGATGGGTACCCATCAGTCCTGAGCTGGTTGCCCAGGCTGAACCGGACATTATTATTATTCCCAGTGGCATCATGAATCCTGATGAGATTAGCAAAATGAAAAATGATATTATTAACCGTCCTGGCTGGTCTCGGCTACCAGCTGTTAAAAATAATCAAATCTTTACCGTAAATGAAGACCTTTTTTATCGGGCTGGTCCTCGCCTGGTAGACGGATTGGAATTATTATATGAAATCTTCAATAAAACCAGAAAATAATATTCTATATGGGTATTCCAACTGGCGATACAAAGCCATTTTTATTATAACTATTGGATTTTTGGCTATACTGATAATCGGTTTTACCGCTCTTAATTTTGGCACCATTGCTATTCAACCACAAAAGATATTATCCATCATCTGGCAACATAGAACAGATGATAGTTTGGGCCTTATCATCTGGGAATTGAGAATACCAAGGTTAATTATGGCTATGCTAACGGGAATGGCTTTAGCCAGTGTGGGAGGTGGATTTCAGGGGATTTTAAGAAATCCGCTTGCCGATCCCTACATCCTGGGAGTCTCGGCAGGAGCAGCCTTAGGGGCTTGCTCTGCTATTGCTCTGCAATATATTACTGGATTATATCTGGTGCATATTTTACCGGTTTTTGCCCTAATTGGTGCCTTGATTTCTATTTCTTTAGTATATCTTTTATCTCGAAAAAAATCTCATTTGCCTATGGCTGATTTATTGCTAGCTGGGGTAGCAGTTAATTTTTTCTTTTCAGCAATAATCACCCTGCTTTTAGCTATATCAAGGCGAGAAATACACTCAATGGTATTCTGGCTAATGGGTGATTTGTCAACTGCCAGCTGGCAAAAGGTATCCTTTATTTTTTTACCGGTATTTTTGGGCACCCTGCTCTTAATCTCCTCTTCCCTGGAGCTAAATGCCATGGCACTGGGAGAAGAGGAAGCTTTACACCTGGGGGTGCAGACTGAGAAATTAAGACTAAGGATATTTTTTATTGGCTCTGTCATGATTGCTATTGCAGTCTCTTTTACCGGACTGATTGGTTTTGTGGGATTGGTGATTCCCCATATTGCTCGTTTGCTGGTAGGACCTGACCACCGTATTATGCTTCCGGTATCAGCTTTAGCCGGTTCTATCTTTTTAATAATTTGCGACACTATAGCACGCAGTATTATCGCTCCGACTGAGATACCTATTGGAGCAATTACCGCTCTGGTTGGTGCGCCAATTTTTATTCATCTGCTTAAAAGGAGGAATGAAACTGATGAATATTAACCATACATCAATTATTTCTCTGGAAAATGTTAGTTTTTCTTATAATCAGCAGCTTGTGCTTCAGGAGATTAATTTATCTCTATCCCCAGGAAAATTCATTGGGATTATCGGACCCAATGGTTCTGGTAAAACAACCATGTTAAAATTAATCTCTGGAATTCTTACACCCCAAAAAGGTAAAATCCAGATTTTCAATCAGGATATCAGAACAATACCCAGAAAAAAAATAGCTAAAATAATCTCGATGGTACCACAGGAGTCCAATATTGCCTATAATTATAAAGTAAAAGAAGTTGTCTTTATGGGGAGAATACCTTATATCAATCAATGGAAGGGAGAGACAATTCTTGATTACCAGATCTCCAGAAATGCTATGGAAAAAACAGATTCTCTACGTCATGCCGAAAAAGGAATTCACCAGATTAGTGGTGGAGAGATGCAGAGGGTATACATTGCCAGAGCACTGGCACAATCACCCAGAATACTTATGCTGGACGAATTTGCTTCTCACCTGGATTTGAGTTATAAATATGAAATTATTAATATTCTCCAGGAAGCCTTAAAGAGAGAGATTATGTGTATAATATCTGTTTTCCATGACCTTAATCTGGCTAGCTATTGTTCAGATCAGCTTATCTTATTGAATCAGGGGAAAATTGAAAAGATAGGAACTCCTCAGGAAGTAATTAATAATCATACTCTGAAAAAAGTATACCGAACCAGGACTAATATTATACAACACCCGAAACTCTCTATTCCCCAGGTTATCATGTAGTTTGATATTCTATACCATACAGTAATAATAAATAAGTTTTACAATTGATGAATTGCCATTTCTTCCATTTCTGCCTGAGGTACCACCAAGTGTATATAGTGAATGAAATCATTGAAATGTTCACGTATTAACGGCTCTTCTATCCCGGGTGGCGCATATACCGTATATAGTACCCTGTTGGTGTCCTCAGTTATCTGTGTTCGGTTATCCGGACCATAGATAATGCTGGAAATAATTCCATCTCTATCTGTCATCATCATATCTCCTTGTGGTAATTCCTTTTCCATGCCTTTTAACAAGCGATATCGTTCATTTCCTTTGGACAGATCCGCACCAATTGGCAGGACAATTGAATCAAGGTCATGACCAGCGGTAAGCAATAGATTTTTTAATTCTGCCATAAACATAATAATTACTAGAGGGATCGTATTGGGAATGGATTTCTGTTTCCAAATAACGGATTCTAATTGCAGCAGGACATGATAAGTTTTTTTAAACTGCTTGTAGTACGTTACATAGCTTTTGATGGGCTCTAGCAGAATGAGGTCTGAACGACTAAAATCCCTGTACTTCTGTCGTAAACTACCTTCCAAATCTCCTTTTATTTTTCTCAGGCTTATCTCCCCTGCTTCTCTCACTCTCACATTTTTGAAAACAATCTCTCCAATCCATCCTCCCGGATAAGCTGTTTTTAACTGCTCAGATATTTGTAACATGGATATTTCTCTTCCCAACCCTTTCTTTTTTCTCTATTTTATAAGTGCTATCTTGCTTGTTCAATTCTATAAATTTGAGGAAACTCACCTTCCAGTGTCATTTATCTTTTGTTATACGGTCTACCATGGATTACCCGATTAAATTATTTATCTATATTATATCAATATTAAATTGATTATAAGCAGACTTTTTTTCTATATTTTTCTATATTATTGATTCTTCCTGGCTAATGAAGTTTATCAGCAAACTTTCTCTTAAGAAGTTCAATTTATTCCAGCAATGTTGTTGGTGGGTTACAATGTTTCCTTTGCATCTCTTATTAAAAAGAAAAATCCAACAGGGTACACATCGTTGAAAGGCTTGGCAGGTGTGTTTTCTACATTGTATGATTAAGATATTATAAGTCAATTTTAATTTATTCTTATTAAAAATAAGACTGTTATATTGCATTTATCATTTTATTTTATTAAACTTAAAAAAGTTAGAGTAATAATTGCTGCAGTAAAAATACTCTCTTTTTTGCCTGGCATAGATAAACAATACAATAACATAATAATCAATATATTGTAATGTTTTACAATATTAAAAATATAATAAAAGGAACTAATTTTGGTTAAAAGTCTCTTAAAAAATTATTTAAAAGAACTCAGCAATACCTACCAGCATGGAGATGCCCGCGAAGAAAGTTATTACCAATATCTCAGTATATTAATCAGAGAGTTAGCTGACCTTTTAAAAGTCAAAAATATCGATGTGACTACACTTCCCAAAAGGACCGAAGCAGGTAATCCAGATTTTCGTATCTGGGATGGCAAAAACCATATCACCGGTTATATTGAAGCTAAAGATCCTTCCAATACTAATCTGGATATTATAGAAACCACTGAGCAGTTAAAACGTTATTTGTCTACTTTCCCCAATGTTATTCTAACCAATTTCTATGAATTCCGCCTCTATCGGAACGGAGAAAGAATCAAAGAAGTGATGATAGGCCGACCAATATTGGCCAGGAAATTACAGGCTCCTCCTCCGGTAGAAAATACTGCTGAATTTAAAGAACTATTTGAAATTTTCTTTTCTTTCTCTCTACCCAGTATCAAAACTGCCCGCTCCCTGGCTATTGAACTAGCCAAACGTACCCGCTTCTTACGGGATGAAATTATTGTCGTTGAGCTGGCTGAAAATAATGGAAATGATAAAGGACATAAACAGATTAAAGGCTTTTATGAGGCTTTCCAAAAGTACCTCATTACTACCTTAACATAAAAACAATTTGCTGACCTTTATGCCCAAACCATCACTTATGGACTCTTTGCGGCACGTACCCGGGCAAACGGAGAATTTAACCGTAAAATTGCCTATGATTATATTCCCCGCACTATCGGTATCTTGCGTGATGTTTTTCGTTTTATTTCCCTGGAAGATCCGCCCAAATCTCTGCAAGTCATTGTAGATGATATTGGCGAACTTTTATGGGCAACCGAAGTAAAGAAGATACTGGATGAATATTATCAATCCGGCAGGGGAAACGATCCCATTATTCATTTCTATGAAACCTTTCTATCCACTTATGACCCGGGTATCAGGGAAAAACGCGGAGTCTACTATACCCCGGAAACGGTAGTAAATTATATTGTGAAAGCAATTCACTCTATCTTAAAAACTAATTTTAATTTATCCGATGGTCTGGCAAATCCGGAAGTCAAATTACTTGATCCGGCCGGTGGCACACTGACCTTTCCAGCCAAGGCTATCAATCTGGCTGCAGAAGAATACAGGTCTAAATATGGTAAAGGTGCGCTGCACCAGTGGATTAAAAACCATATCCTGAATAATTTTTATGCCTTTGAATTGATGATGGCTCCCTATGCCATCGGTCATCTCAAGATGGGCTTTATCCTGGATGAGCTGGGCTATCAACTCGCAGAGGATGAACGATTCAAACTCTATTTAACCAATACTCTGGAGATGGAAGAAATTGAACAAATGCCTATTCTGATATTTACTTCCATAAGTGAGGAAAGCCATTTAGCCGGCAAGATAAAAAAAGAACAGCCGATCCTAGTTATCCTGGGCAACCCGCCCTATAGCGGCATCTCTTCCAATGTCAATGACTGGACCGAAAAACTGCTCAAAGAAGATATTGAAGGTTGCCAGAGTTATTACAAGGTGGATGATAAACCCCTGGGAGAGAAAAAGGTTTGGCTACAGGATGATTATGTTAAATTCTTACGTTTTGCCCAGTGGAAAATTCAAACATCAGGTTCCGGAGTTTTGGGGATGATCACCAATCACAGCTACCTGGATAATCCTACCTTTCGGGGCATGCGCCAGAGTTTAATGAAAACATTTGATGAAATTTATATTCTTGATCTACATGGCAATAGTCTGAAAAAAGAGACTACTCCGGAAGGCGGCAAGGATGAGAATGTCTTTGATATCAGGCAGGGTGTATCCATTGCCTTGTTTATAAAGAATAAAGATAAAAAAGAACCAGCAATCTATCATGCAGATTTATATGGTTTAAGAGAGGAAAAATATGACTGGTTAGATGAAAATGAATTTAAGGTAGAAAATTATGCAGAGTTAAAACCAGTTTCGCCCTGGTATTTCTTTATTCCTAGAAATGTTTCGAAAATACAAAAATATTTAAAATGGAAAAAGGTTAATGAAATATTTCCGGTAAATGTAACAGGAATAGTAACAGCAAGGGATAGCTTAGCAATTGATTTTGATAAGAATTCTCTTAGAAACAAAATTCAAATGTTTAGAAATCCAAATTTACCGGATGATCTTATCAAAGATAGCCTTAATATTGGTGAAAATTATCAATGGAAAATTTCAGAACAAAGAAGAAAATTTAGAGAGGTAAATGATTGGGAAAATTATTTTAATAAAATTTTATATCGGCTCTTTGACACAAGGCATATTTATTACCAAGATAATATTGTCTTTAGGTGTCGGTTTGAAGTTATGAGAAATATGTTAGAAGAAAATATTTCAATATGCTATGCAAGACAATATTCTGGCAATGATCAATATTCGCAGTTTATTATATCAAAAAATATGGTTGATAATCGTACATTTTTCAGCAGCAAAGGTATTATTCAACAAGCTCCGCTATACTTATATCCAGATTCTCGAAAGAAAAATCTTTTCAACCATCATAAGACAGAAAAAGAACCCAACATCTCTCCTGTCATATTTAAAAAATTAGAAGAAAGCTACAAACAAATCCCAACTCCAGAAGAAATTCTCTATTATATCTATGGAATTTTTTACAGCAATATCTACCGGGAAACCTATGCCAAATTCTTAAAGATTGACTTCCCTAGGGTTCCCTTTACCTTAGATGAAAGCTTGTTTCGAGAAATGGGCAAACTAGGTAAACAATTAGCTGATCTGCATCTCCTGAAAAGTCCCTTGTTTGATATACCAGTTGCCCGCTACCAGGGAGAAGGGGACAATGACCGTATCGATAAAATTGACTATCAGGAAAACGAACAGCGTATTTATATCAATAATGACAAATTTTTTGAAGGCATTGTACCTGAAGTTTGGAATTATTATATCGGTGGATACCAGGTATTACCGAAATACTTAAAAGACCGCAAAGGAAGAATATTAGAAGACGCACCACATTATTGCCGCATTGTCACTGCACTACAAAAAACCATCGAAATCCAAAAACAAATTGATAATCTTTACCCGGAAATTGAGAAAGATCTGATTGGGTTTTGATAGATAAACATTATTAAGAAAGGCGTATATATGGATAGCAAAAAACCGTTGGGTACTTATTTTGAGAAATTAAACAAGTAAGTTTTTAAGAAATAAGAAAAGGAAAGGTAGAATATATTTTAAGATAAATATAGCTTACTTTTAACAATAAAAACGGAAAAACCTCCAAAATATATTGGAGGTTTTTAATACTCTTTATACATCTAGTCTATAATATATAAATAACTATCACCGGTAAAACCGGTTTAATTAAATATTACCATGATATAGATTTTATATAAAGATAATATTCCAGGGAAAGAATAGGCAGGGCACAAAATATAATACTGTGACAAGTTAAGACAAGTTAAATGCCTTTAGCTCCTCTTGGCACAAAACTTATTTGTAAATCTGTATTACAAGCTTTAGCAATCTTATTTAATAGTTTTACGCTATAGCTATTATAATTAGAATTCTCATAACGAGAAATTGCTGACTTAGTACTTTCAATGCGCTGAGCTAACTCTTCCTGAGTTAAATTAGCATTATGTCGAACTTTGGCGATTTGTTCTGCAAGACATAAATTTTTATATTCTTCATCAAATTTTTCTCGAAAATCTTTATCTTGCATTAATTTGTCCATATAAGTCTTAGTTTTTTTCATAGTAATTACCTCCTATAACCCTCGCAATATAGTCCCTTTTTATATTTTTAGCTTTTTCTAAATCATTTTTGCTAACTTTTTGAGATTTTTTCATATAAGCATTAGTAATAATTATTTTCTTTTCTTTATAAAAAAAGCTAAAAAAACGATGTTCTTTCGGTTTAAACTCAAATATTTTTTCATCTGAATCTACTTTCCTGACTTTTGTTTTATCAAAAAGTCTACCGTGATCAGCAATATACTTTACCAAGGCCGCCAATTTAACCTGTACATCCTTTTTTTTCATTTTCGAAATATTCCTTAGCAGGCATCTTGCCTGTCTCGGTAAGGTAAAATTCTACTTGAAATTTATCTCCTTGGTAAAAGATATAATCTTCTTTTTTAGGTAATGTCATTAAACATCCTTCAATATAATTGTTAGCATAATTGCTAACATTTGTCAAGAATTATTTTTATCTAAAAACAATCAATATTAATTTTCAAAATACTCAGCAATTTCCTTAATTGCCATTCTTCTTTCTTTTAATTTCCTGATCTCTTCAAAGCGTTTTAAGGCTTCATTTTTATTATATTTCCGGATCAGTCTTTCTCCATCCTGGGTAAAAGGCAATATTCCAAGCTCGGTATAATATTTTAGCGTGCTTTGCCTAAACCCGGAAACTTTGGCACCTCTATGGATAAGATGATATCATTTTTTGATTTTTTTGTGTTCATACAAACCAACTTTTTTTAAAAAATAAGGTCCTCTTTTCTGCTTCTTGTAATTATGATTATCTGAAATAGAAAGAAAAATTAGTGTAAAAACCTCAAAATTTCACTCCTTCGAATGTTTTGTAATTGTTTGACAAGTCTTCTTCCATTTTAATGTGGTCATTGTAAAATTGCAACCTTTCCAAGATTCTATGACAGGTATGCTGAGCAACTCTCAGGAGATCACCTTTGCAGTTATAGTTGTTTCTACAAAAAAGCATCGTCTTTGAAATTATTCTTCTTGAGATAATTTTTATATTCCAAGAAAATATTTTGGTCTATCCCCTTCTCGGTAATAAAATCAAGGGAAACATGACCCTGGTTTGATAACCTTTGTTTGTTTTGCTATTAATATCTAAAAAGTAAAAATTTCTTTGCTTTCTAAGCATCAATAAGGAAATAAAGTTCTGGAGAAGAATTTTCTATAGAGGCAACTACTCGATTACTCATAGCTATATCTTCGTTAATAATTAATACTTGTTGCTTATTAAAGAGTATAATTGTAAGAAGATAATGTCAGATTTATTTTCAAAGATAAATATTGTGGTATATAATGTTGTATACAATAATCTTAAGTACATAATAATGATAAAACAATCTATATATTTTACTTCAATTAAACAACCTAAGCCTTTTAAACAACATAAATATAAGGAGAAACTTGATAAAAATGCATAAAAACCAATCAAATGATATGCCTAAGGTTTATATCATAACAATAATATCTCTAGGTTTGGGTATACTTTTTGATTACCTTTTCTACGATAAAATTCCTGGCATTTCATTTCTTCTATACATTCTTTTGATTATAGCAGGCCTTTTTATTATGGCAAGAATCACTCAAAAACAAATAAATAAAGAAGTTTTTACACCTATCATATTGCTTGTATTTTTTAGTACAATGATTTTTGTTCGCTCCAACGACTTACTAATCTTTCTTGATATCGTTACTTCGCTAATATTATTACTTGTTATTGCTGAAATATCTTTTTATAGCAAATTGAAAAAGCCTTCCCTTCAAGATTTTTTAAAAATCTTTTTTCTGCCTTTTAAATTTTTTCAGCTCGCATTCCAAACATTATCAAATATATTTTTACTACGCGGGGTAAAAGAAGATAGAAAAATATTATCTCAAATTCTAAGTGGAATTATAATGACAATCCCTGCTCTTTTTGTATTTCTCTTATTATTTTCTTCTGCAGATCTGATTTTTCAAAAATATATTTCAGAGATATTAAGTATTGAAAACGAAATGGAACTATTTTTAAGATTTCTTTTAATCTTAATAGTTACAATTGTTTTTATCGGTGCTTATACTTATTCATTCCGGGAGGAAGGTGAAACTATCATGCCACAGAGCAGCAATAAACACGCTGTTGGGCAGATAGGAAGCTCTATTATCCTGGGCTCAATAAATATTTTATTTTCCATTTTTATAATTGTTCAAATGACTTATCTTTTTGGCGGTGAAAGTAATATATCAGCTCAAGGATTTACCTATGCCGAATATGCACGTCGAGGATTTTTTGAATTAATAGCAGTTGCTGCTATCTCTTTATTCTTACTTTTAATTGCAGAAAAATATGTGATTAAAAAAGAGGCTGAACATACATTAAGTTTTAAGATTTTAAGTACTGCACTTGTTACTCAGGTAATATTAATAATGGTCTCCGCTTTTATCCGCTTATCTCTTTATGAAGAAGCTTATGGATTTACTACTTTGAGGTTCTATAGCCATGCATTTATTATTTTGTTAGCAGTTATTTTCTGTTTACTTTTTTATAAATTTTTTCAGGACGATAGGGAAAGTGCTTTTACACTTCGTGTTTTGATCTCGGTAGTATTGTTTATAGCTATTATGAATTTACTAAATCCTGATGCATTTATTGTTCGAAGGAATATAGAGAGGTTTGAAAGGATTGGTAAGATAGATATTGATTATTTAGGTTCCCTGTCAGATGATGCCATACCTATTACTATTAATGTATTGGATATTCTGGATGAGGACATGAGAAAAAGCCTGTCCTTCATATTATATCAACATACTCAAAATAGAGACTCTTTTTATTATTCACAATGGCAATCTTTCAATCTGTCACGTATAAGAGCAAATGAAATTCTTAAATCAAAAATCCATGAGCTTGAAGCATATAAAAATTTACAGTAGTATTTTTTACTAATCTCCTTCAGTGTAACTTAGGTAGTTTTTACAGTAGAAACGCGACAAACAAACAATTATTTTCAATATACTCATACCATTATAGCCCTTCAGTAATCTACTGAAGGGCTATAATCAGAAATTATTTTTATAGATATAGATTTTACAATTCTATTTCTCTAGATTAGGGCCTTTAGGATATCTTTTATCTCAGAAAGTGAAAAGCGATATTCTGTCCTCAGGTCATTTAGAGTATTTTTAGTTGTATATTCTTCCTCTAGCTTGAAGGTCTGGATAAGTTTGGTTAACAAATTATCCGCATCAAGATCCCAGCGTACCGCTATCTGGGCAATGGTCAACTCCTGTAATTCAGCAGCATTGATCTGCAGTTGAACACCATTACCATCACCTATGCATTCACAATTACAATTTTCTTCACAATTTTGATTGCATTCTTTTTCGCATTCTTGTAATTGGGTCTTCTTCTGTTCCTGAAGCTTAGTGGGGGCATTACCCGGTTCTTGCACTCTGTTCTGATTCTTCTTCGGTTCATGTATCTGAACCTGATTTCCCTGTTTCGCACCTCCTCCGGACATGCCGCCATTACCTGGACCGTTCTTGGCTAAGGCTATCACCGTTAGACTGCCGATGATCAGTGCAATGACCAGTATAGTTACTGTACTACGTAATAAATTTTTAATCTTCATGGATATTTTCTCCTCCTTTAATATTGACTTAAAATCTTTACTTTCCTCTATCTATCTATACGCAAACAAGAATAATTTTCTTTCATTGTAATAATATTTTTAAAAAATTATTTGGTCAAATCATTCCAATTCACTAAAAAGAAATATATTTTTTATTAAATACAAAAAGGTCGGCAATCTGGCTGCTCTATAACCTATCACTTGATGTTTTTCCTTTTTCCCTGCTGTGATAGTTGATTCTGTTTTAGTTCCTGAACATCGTTACTGCCATCTTCAAATTTAGTAAGTTGTTTCTGCTGATGTTTTTCCTGTAGCAAAAGTTCTTGTGATCCTGAGACCTTCTGCTGGAATCCGTTCCTACCTTTCCCCTGATGACCCTGAGTAGTACCATGTGCAAGAGCATTGAGTAGCAAGAATACGGCAAGCAGGATCATCGCTGTAAAAATAATCGTTGATCTGATGGCATGGGTATTCTTCATAATTTTATCCTCCGTAAATCTTATTTAATTTCTACTTTCTATACGCAAGAGGAGGAGATTTTCTTTCATAATTTTTTAATTTTTATTATTTGAAGACAAGAAAAATTCCATTTTTTCTTTTATTACAGAGAATTCTAGATCTCGTGAGGTAATAAAATCCCTGATAGAAACTGTTTTATCTTCAGGAACATCTAAGCCGGTGATCTCTTTAAATGTTTCCGAATCAATCTCCATGGTTATAATCTCAGCAATTGTCATTCTTCCGGTAATAGAAATATCATTCTTTTCTTCTTCCTGGTTAACAGGCTCATTGTTGGTATCCTCTTTAACTTCAGCAATCTCCTTACCGGGTTCAATAGGAACCAGGTCAAAGGTGTGCTTTATCCAGTAATCTTCTTCCTCCTGGGCTAATTTATTCTCCCTGATCAGATAATTGACCGCAGTTTGAGGTAAATAAAAGGTCTCTTCTGAAGTATAGGGAATATCAGAAAAAAGAGAGACAAAAACCTTGACCGTATCTGTTTCTACAGCATACTCAGCCCCTTCGATCTCCATTGTTTGATAGATTTCTTTCAAGTCCTTCAGCTGAAATGTGGATGGATTAATATCTGGTTTTAAATTGAATGCTTCAATAATCGCCTCTGACGGAACCTGATAATAGGTCTCAACTTCTTTCAGCGTAGAAGACCCTCTGATATCGGCAATATCATACATATCCTCGGTTAACCTTGCTGGTTCAGCCGAACGGGAGGTTTCGAAGAGACTCATCTGGCTGGCTATTCCGATACCACCACCGATAATAACGAGAATGGCTATCAATATATGAATATGACTGATTTTCATTTCGCACCTCTCTATAAAAAATTTTATTCAGTTAGTTTTTACGTAAAAACCCAAAATAAAGAGTATCCTTCACTGGACATGTAACCTCATCGGTGCAAAGCAGGCAGGAGATGCACTGATGATTACGAATAATTCTTTTATCCGATATCTCAATATTAATAGGACAAATATTATCACATTGTTTGCAGTTGATACAGGTTCCTTTATTGCGTCTTAATGGAATTATGCGAAAGAGATTAAATATCCCCAGTAATGCCCCTAAGGGACAAAGATACTTACACCAGGGGCGTTCCACAAACAAGGACAGGATTAACATGATGCCCAGCATAATGAGGGCAGATAGCGTGACATCATCTGACCAGAAATTAAACAGGGCAAAATATGGATCAATATTCAGAAAAACCAGGGTCAGTTCCCTTGTGGTAATATAGATGACCAGGATAAGGACAATGTAACGCATATAACGCAGCAACTGATCTGTCTTGGGAATGATAAATCGGTTATATTTTTTCGGGAATATTCTTTTGCCAATTTTCCCTACAAACTCCTGTACCGTACCAAAAGGACATGCCCACCCGCAGAATACGGGTCCGAAAATCAGGGTCAGTAAAAGAACCAGCCACATTAGGGTGAAGGAAGACTGATGAATCTTTCTGACAAAAATCCCTTGGGTAAAATAGGTATAGGCGGTCACAACACCCCCGAAGGGACAGATGGCATGCAAAGAAGGTGATCCGATTAGAACAGGTGCTAAGCCCTGTTCAACTCGGTAATGATTGTAACTTATCATAACTATGAGCATTAAGAAAAATACCTGGACTATAATCCTCAATAAATAGTTCTTACTTTTCTTCTTGGACATGACAGCATACTCCTTTCTATCACTTAAACTATACTGTTTTTTTGATTATAAAAAATATTTCATTATACTATTGTAAATAGTATTTTAAAAATCACTCTATTTTAAATTTTTTTAAAGAATCATCTGATATTTGTTTAGATAAAAATCTAAAGACAGCTACCTTTTCTAATTCCAATGGGGTAGCTGTCTTTCTATATTTACTGCTTCTATCAAATCATTTTGAATAGAAATACTTTAGAATTTAAAATTCGGGTCGGTGATGGCTCCGCCGGATTCCTGCCTGCTGGCTGCAATGCGATCATATTCCTCCTGGGTTAAAAATTGGGCTTCATAAGTCAGGTTGTAGCGCTGTAGCTGTCGGTCAAAAGCCCTGAGGTGGTTTCGTGAACCCTTCAGTAGATTCTGATAGACAATTTTGATATCATCATTGTCTGTCTCTTTAATCAACCGTTCCAGGTCATAGATATCCAGGTCTTCAATATAGGCACCTACCAGGATGGCATCCTGGATGGACCTGCTTCCCTTAGCCACCAGTTCATCATAAGCTTTTTGTAGTTCTCCATTTTGGAAGACACCGGGGATATCCTCTCCCACTGGATCTTCCAGGTTATAGCGGTCTAAAAGCATTTTCATGGCATCCATATGGGTTGTTTCACTTCCCTGACCTATAGACTCAAAGGTTCTCAAGTTCCATTTTTCATACAGGGCAGTATAGACTTCCCTGGCTAACTTTTCCTCTTCCCGCATCAGCAGTATTCCCTCGATCTCTTCACTGGACAAGGGACCTGTTTCCATGCCCCTGATCGTAGTGAAGATCCCCCTTTCAAAAGTGGCATTCGTTCCCTGGGCAAAGATGCGGACCATCACTAAACCGGTTATGACTAAAATCACCACCAGAGTAATGATGCCTTTTATCGTGCTTCTCATCTTCATTTCTTTTTCCTCCGAGTGAGATTAATTTTTCCTTCTACCTTATATACGAAAATAAAGATGGTTTTCTTTCAAAATTTAAGAAATAGAAAGTAATATTTCAGTATGTGTAATGATTGGAAATATCTTCAGATTTTATGTTGTTAGTGATATTTATTTTTTACCTTTATCTCCAACTGGAGCTATCTGATAAGCCATCAAGAGATTTGCTTATTACTGTTAGACCTTTTCCAAATGGTGTTTCCAATCTACTGCCATTAGAAATTCCATCAGTAGTCATAACAATTTCCTGCCTTAATCTATGACTTTGCATCCAATCCTTTCTGATGTTTTTTCTTTATTAACTTTTAGATATACTTGATACTTATTCTATTTTAAATATGCTGATTTATTTTTCTTACCTTTTTCCTTATCTTTTCCTTTTCCCTTTTCTTCTTTTCCAACACAGCAAGTCATCAAAATCACCTCACTTTCTTTTAAAATAGAATCAGAATAGCATTATCTCATCATAGAAATGATTTAAATTATTAGTATTTATTTAAATTTTCACTAAAATACTGAAGCTATCCAAATACCTGCATAATGTGTTAAAAGTATCACTATTATGGCAACCACAAGATGCTCCAGAACTACTTTCCAGGCGTTTGAGTCTTGTTTTTGAGATAACAAAAAACTAAGGATTGATAGCAAAGAAAGACCTAATATCACACTAACGATTACTGCTGTTGAAAGATCAAAATATAATACAGGAAGAATAAATAAAGAAGCAAAAATAAATTTAGCTAAAAAAGTGAAAATTGTTGATTGCCAAATTTCTTTATCTGCATGCTTTCCCTCTGATTCTTCTGAGATATGAATTCCTAAAGCATCCGAAAAGGAATCTGCTATCGCTATGGTTAGTATCCCACCGATAACTGTAACCTTGGATTGTGTCCCAGAGCTCAATCCAACTATAAGGCCTAATGTGGTAATAATACCTGAGGTGATTCCAAAAGAAAAACCGACTTCTAATGAATGTTTATTAATCATACAAATCCTTTACATATAATAAAAAGTTATCGTCTAATATAAAAATATTAAGTTAGTATTATTGAATTATCCTGGCTAATTAGCTTGAATACTGAATATTAAATAAAAAGACATATATATATAAATAAGCCTTTCTTATTCGTAACCAGTTATTTATTTTGGTCGCCTGCCAAAACTGATTAAGATCCTCATCCACCACCGCCAGGTATATAAACATTTACAGTAGTACTTTTTGTTATATCACCTTCAGTGTAATTTATAGTAATTTTTGCGATAGGAACACCACAAGCTGATGATACTGTAATAATCCCATTAGAAACTGTAACGCTTGCTACACTTGATTTATAAGTACAATCATCGAATTCTATAATTGCAGAAGAATCATCATCATAATGTGCAGCAATAGAATTAATTGTAGCTGATTGTTCCTTATTAATAACCATACTAGGTAGAGTTTAATTATAGAATAAAAAGTTTTTCCTTCACTTTTTTTGCAACCAACTCTCATGTTTCTTTTATAAATTATTTAAGTATTCTAATCGCAGCATTTTATATTACTTTTTATGATTTCTTTATAGTCCTTTAACACATCATGTACCCAGCAATCATCGCTTCCGGCACTCTCTCTAAAAGTTAAAGCCAGGATATAACTAATTTCTTTTAAAGTAGCTCCTGCCTCTAATGCGCCTTTAAAGTGCTTTTTAACACAGGGAGTAGAACGATTTTTAATAGACAAAGCTAAACAAATAAACTGATAAGTTTTTTCATTAATCATTCTTTTTCCCTGATACATATTATCAATTTCATCTAATTTATCAGTAAATTCCGGAAAATATTGGGATAATAATCTCATTATAAAACCTCCATTACCTTAATTATTATTTATTTATGATGTAAATGAATTTATTGCTTTTTTAATTTCTTCTACAGACAAAATCTTGCCAGGGCTTAAAACCTCATTATCAATGACCAGGGCGGGAGTCATTATTACCCCGTACTCGGTAATCTTATTCAGATCTTCTGTCTTGATAATTTCTGCTTCAATTTCCAATTCTTTAACTGCCTGCTGGGCATTCTGAAATAATTTCTTGCATTTAGGACATCCCATCCCCAAAATTTCAATCTTCATCATTTTTCTCCTTTATTTTTTATTCAGTTTCATTGAACCAGAGATCCATAGACCATACCGCTTATAGTAGCTATAATAATAACCAAAGATAGATAAGTGACTGTTTTTCTTGTTCCTATAACGCTCCGGATGACCAGCATATTGGGTAAACTTAAGGCCGGACCAGCAAGTAATAGAGCCAGTGCTGGCCCCTGTCCCATACCGGAACCGATCAATCCCTGCAGTACAGGCACTTCAGTACATGTGGCAAAATACATAAAGGCTCCCACTATAGAGGCAAAAAAATTATCCCCGAAAGAATTCCCTCCTACTAGAGAAACAATAAAACGGGAAGGAATTAATCCTTCTTCTCCAGGTCTACCCAATAGAAGCCCGGAAAAGAAGATGCCTAAAAAGAGTAAGGGCATAATTTGTTGGGTAAAATTCCAGGAAGATTCCAGCCAGGGAATCATCTCCTCTTTCTTAAACCAGTAAACTAGAATATAAATAAACAATAAGACAAATCCGATTGCTAAATACCATTTATACTGGAAAATCATAGACCACAGGCTCTCATCCCCTGTTTGCGGTTTAGCCCAGTTGGCAAAGACCATAAAGCCGA
>JAQUNC010000022.1 GCA_028717805.1 Atribacterota bacterium | reverse complement strand
ACCGGTACTGCTTTTAATGCGGGCTGCTCTGGGCATAAGAGAGACTCCATAAAGAAAGATTTAGTAAATTTATTCTAAAGCATAAGAGAAAATGTGTCAAACAGAGAACCGTCCCCTGTATCATTCCCCTGTATCATTTATAATTCTGTATGCAGTTTTAATTTTTAATTCACAAAAACTTGAAAATATCTTGACAAATCTGTTAAAATGAAATATTATTTTTAATCGGAAACTTAAGGAAGGAGCTGAAAAAAATATGCCGACTTATGAATATCAATGTAAAAAATGCAGTTATATTTTCGAAAAATTTCAATCTATAACTGAACCAACCTTGCAATGCTGTCCTAAATGCCAGGGAGAAGTATCTCGTTTAATCAGTAAGAATGTAAGCTTCATCCTGAAAGGAAGTGGTTTTTATAGCACAGATAACCGCAGGAGCAGCCTCCCCAAAGAAAGGTTAAGCAGCAGTCCTGATAAAGCCACCAAAAAAGATTCTGATAATTCTAATGGCAATTTTAAGCCTGCGGAGGGAAAAACTAAAAAAGAATCTGCCAGTGTAAAATAAATTCCTCACCTCTTTTATTTCTCTATTTTATGATTATTGTAAAGAATAATCTAGAAAAAAACCACACCTCAAGGGGTGTGGTTTTCCCTTTTTAATAAAACCTTTTTTAGTTTTAGCAGGCAAAATTATAAATTCAATCTATGGTAAAAATGTTAGTATCAATTTTTTCATTCCTTATAGGGGGTCCCCTTCTTTTTTCTTTTTATCCAGTACCTTCTGGGAGAATTTTTCTAAATCAATGATAAACCGTTCTACCTGTCCCTCTCCTATCTTTTCCATTTCATCAAAGGCCGTTACGGCAAAGATAAGACGATTCTGAAAAACATCTATCAATTCTGCCTGGGCAGTGACAGTCATTCCCTCCGGTGTGGGCGCCAGATGCTTGATGGTAATAGAGGTGGCCACAGTAATGTATCCTGGCGGTAAATCTTTTTTGACTGCTTCAATGGCGGCATTATCCATCAGAGAAACAAGCATGGGAGTAGCAAAGGAAGGGGGCATTGGCCTGGAAAATTTTTCGGCCATATTATCTGCACCAACCACCATCTGGGCAACACCCTTTAAACCTTTTTCTAAATTAAATTCTACCATTTTGACCTCCTGACTTATTTTTTATCCTCTTGGGCAGAGCCTCCTATCTATAATTATTATAACAAAATATGGCTTTCAGTTAAATAAAGATATGGTTAGGGAAAGAACATTCTTTAGGAATTCTCTAATCAGGTAAGAGGCTATCCCTAATGATGGGCAACCTGAACCACTTTCCGACGAATAAAGGCATGGATGAGATAGGAGTATATAATTATGGTAATAGGTACACTGATTAGCCTGGGAATCATTAAGATTTGCCAGGGAATAGCGAAAATGATATGAAGACTGTAAGATATTAAGAATAGTTCGGTAATGCTGACGGTTATTCCTACCGGAATAAGAATATTTATTATATGCTCTTCATTTCCTCTCAACATACGGAATAAAACAACAGGAAGAATCCCACACAAAGCCGATATAACTGTAAAGTGTGGTATATAGGGACCTATCGGTTGAATAAGATAACCCAGAAAATCTGAGATGGCACCAATCAAACCACCGTAGAAGGGGCCCATTATAAAGCTTCCCAGAATAATGGGTAATTTACCAAAACCAATTCTTATTCCTTCCACTCCACCTACAGCAATTCTGATACTGGCTATGCGGGAAAGTATTATACTCATAGCGACTAATATACTGACCAGAGAAATATTTCGGGTTGAGATGTTCATAACTTTTCAGTCCTTTTCTTTTTTTCTTTTTGACTCTCGTCCATAACTTTATTATAAGAGAATATAATAATTATACAATATGGCAGAAAATTTATATCATAAACATTTTTCGCCACAAATCACTCATCACTAATTACTAATTGCTTACACCACTTCCGGTAACCTGTTTAAATAATTGCAGAAAATTTTTCCCCATAATTTTGTTAATATCACTTGGGGAATAACCTTTTTGAGCTAATTTCTCTCCAATCCTGAAGACTTTATCTGCTCCATCCAATCCCTCAGGTAAAGACCGACATCCATCAAAATCAGAACCCAGACCGATAAAATCAACACCGACCAGATTCACCAGATAGTCGATATGAGTGGTAATATCATCTATGGTTGCCTTTCGTTTTTCCTTAATTAGAAAATTAGGCACATAGGTTACACAGATCAGTCCACCATTTTCGGCTATGGCCTTAATTTGTTTATCCTTTAGATTACGCCGGTGAGGAAGGAGCTGGTAACAATTGGAGTGGGAAGCTATGACTGGCTGACAAGTTGCTCTCAGTACACCCCAAAAACCGGATTCAGAAAGGTGAGAAACATCAATTATCATTCCCAGGCGATTCATCTCTTTTACCACTTTTTTACCAAAAGAAGTTAGCCCTCTTTTTGAATCCGGGTAATCACTGCCGTCGGCAATAGCATTACGTTGATTCCAGGTCAGAGTTATTATTCTGACTCCCAGGCGGTAAAAATTCCTGAGGTTATACAATTTGCCTTCTAATGCCTCCCCACCTTCAATAGCCAGTAGGGCGACAATCTTATTAGCCGATACAATGGCTGCTATATCTTGCGGAGAGGTAGCCAGTTCAATTCTATCATTATTGGTTGTTAATTCCAGCAAGAGACAATCAATTAGCTGCAGAGCTCTGGACAGAGAACGGTCAGGCTTAAATTGTTTCTCGATATAGATGGCAAAAACCTGAACATCAACCTTACCTCTTTGTAAACGCGGGATATCGATGTGTCCTCGAGAGGATAGTTCTCCCATTTTTTTCTTCTTTTTTAATAGGTCAATTACTGTATCACAGTGAGCATCACATACTATGTCATCTCTCATTATTTAATTCCACTTTCCTTAATTTTCTAATGCTCTATAATTATATTATGGGCTTTAGATTCTAATTATAATAATTTATGCTATTCAATTTCATAGTTGGGAGCTTCTTTGGTGATAATAATATCATGGGGATGGCTTTCTCTTAAAGCAGCATTGGTAATTTTGATTAAGCGGCTTTTTTCCTGCAGTTCTTTGATGTTTGCTGCACCACAGTAAGACATTCCGGCTTTCAATCCACCCATTAATTGATAAACACAACTGGATAGTGGGCCTTTGTAGGGGACCCTTCCTTCGATTCCTTCAGGAACCAGCTTGCTACTCTCATTATCTTCCTGGAAATAACGGTCTCGACTCCCTTCTTTCATCGCGCCTATAGAGCCCATTCCTCTATACTCTTTATAACTTCTGCCTTTATAAAGCACTACCTCTCCCGGGCTTTCCTCGGTACCGGCAAAAAGACTGCCAACCATTATGGAATCAGCACCAACAGCCAGGGCTTTACAAATATCACCGGAATAACGAATCCCACCATCGGCAATGAGGGGAATATTCTTTTCTCGACAGGCTCTGGAGCACTCTTTAATAGCGTAAATTTGCGGCACTCCCACTCCTGTTACTATTCTGGTAGTACAGATAGAGCCGGGTCCTATACCTACTTTAATGGCATCCACACCGGCTGCAATTAATCTCTTGGCACCTTCATAGGTCGCTACATTTCCGCCAATCAATTCTATATCAAATCTTTTCTTTATTTCCCTGATAATATTGAGCACTCTCTCCGAATCGGCATGAGCAGTATCTACTGCCACTACATCAGCATGAGCCTGAAGGATTGCTTCCACTCGCCGAAAGGTATCAGAAGAAACGCCTACTGCTGCACCAACTCTTAAACGGCCATTGGCATCTTTACAGGCATTAGGGTACTGTCTGACTTTCTCAATATCTTTAATGGTAATCAAGCCCTTTAAGATATAGTTTTCATCTATCAGGGGCAGCTTCTCTATGCGGTTCTGGTACAGTATCTTCTTTGCCTCTTCCAGGGTTGTTCCTACTTTACCGGTAATTAAAGGTTCTCTGGTCATTACCTCGCTGATTTGTATTTCCACATCTTCTAAAAAACGGATGTCTCTATTGGTTAAGATACCTACTAATTTTTTATTATGATTTACTATCGGAATGCCAGAAATATGATAGTGTTGCATTAAGGCTAAGGCATCTTTGACCTTTTTATCTTCTGTTAAAGCTATCGGTTCCACAATTATTCCGCTTTCTGAGCGCTTTACCCGGTCAATTTCCCGCACCTGTTCCTGGATAGACATATTTTTATGAATTATTCCGATGCCTCCTTCCCGAGCCAGAGCAATGGCCAGGCTTGACTCGGTTACCCTATCCATAGCGGCACTTACCAAGGGAATGTTCAGGGTAATATTCCGGGATAATGAGGTATGTAAATAAATTTCTTTGGGAATTAATTTAGAATTTTGAGGAACCAGCAAGACATCATCGAAGGTCAATCCATCTTCTTTAATTAACTTATTTTCCCACATTAAAAATCACTCCTTTCCCCTTCTTATTTTCTGCAATGTCTTTCTGCTACAAAGACATTGATAAAACTTTAAACAATCTTATCTTTTCTTAAATTAGATGTCAACCTGTAGGGCATATATTTCTATAACTCCTCATTGCAAAAGGAGTATTTCAGGGTAAAGGAATGTTTTGAGATTATGGTACTCTTTTAAATATTCAGATGATAGATTATCTTCAGACCTTCTAGGGTAAGCAATGGATCAATTCTGTCAAATAGAGAAGTGCTTTTGCCTATCAATTCAGCATATCCCCCGGTAGCAATAACCATAGGTTTTCCCTTTAATTCCTTCTTAAAACGATCGATTAATTCTCTGGTTAATCCCAGATGTCCAAGGTAAACACCAGACTGAATTGCCTGTATGGTATTGTGACCAATAGCTTGTTCACATTTTTTCAATTCCACCTTAGGCAGTTTAGAGGTTTTTTCAAACAAGGCATTGCTGGATAATCCCAGACCAGGTGCTATGGCACCTCCAATGTAATTTCCTTCTTTATCCAGGGCACAGAAAGTAGTAGCAGTTCCAAAATCAATAATAATGGCAGGGGCTCCATAGAGCGCAAATACTGCTACGGCATTTACTATTCTGTCGGCACCAACCTCCTCGGGATAATCAGTCTTTATTTTGATATTCAGGTTAATTTTTGAGTTGACCAAAAGTGGATTAACATGGCAATATTCCCGGGACATCTTATTTAAGATCCAGATTAAAGGAGGAACTACACAAGATATTGCCACTGCCTTTATATCACTAAAGGTCAGTGCCTGTTCTGCCAGTAAATTTTTAAAAAGCATGGCAAATTCATCTTCAGTCTTTCTTAAATCAGTAGATATACGCCAGTGATTCTTTATTTTATCACCTTCATAGATACCAATAGTGGTATGGGTATTCCCAACATCAATTAATAATAACATATTCTTTTTACCTCCCTTATCACAATTAATCCTTTATTTTTCCGGTTTAATATCTATTTGATATTCCTTTAACTTAAAAATTAGATTTCTCCTGCTAATACCCAGAGCCTGTGCAGTTCTGGTTCTGTTGCCTTTATTTTGAATAAGGCTTTTTTTGATTAATTCCTTTTCCATTTCTTTTAAGGTTTCGGCATGATGACTGGTATTTTTCTGCTCTAAAAAGAATAGCAATTCTTTATCTATCATATTACTATTACACATTATGGTTGCTCTTTCCATGATATTTTCCAGTTCTCTCACATTTCCGGGAAAGGAATAGTCCATCAATAAAGATATTCCTTCCGGGGAGATATGGGCAATGCGTTTATTTAAAATTTGATTATATTTTTTTATAAAATGCTGCAGCAGGAGGGGAATATCCTCTTTTCTTTCCCTTAGGGGAGGGACATCAATATGGAAGACATTAAGCCGATAAAAAAGGTCTTCCCGGAATCTATTTTCCTTAACCTCTCTCTCCAAATCCTTATTGGTAGCAGCTACAATTCTGGTATCAATCTTGATACTGGTAGAACTTCCCACTCTTTCAAATTCCTTTTCCTGAACTACCCTTAATAATTTGGCTTGCGTAGCGACATTTACTTCTCCTATTTCGTCCAGAAAGAGGGTCCCACCATGGGCAATCTCAAATCGACCTATTCTTCTGGAGGTGGCACCGGTAAAAGCTCCCTTTTCATGACCGAAAAGTTCGCTTTCCAGTATATTGGGGGAAAAGGCTACACAGTTGGCCACCACAAACGGTTTGTCTTGACGGGGACTATTCTTATGAATGGCACGGGCAATCAGTTCTTTTCCGGTACCGCTCTCTCCGGTAATCATTACTGTAGTGGGGAGAGGAGCAACCTTCTTAACCATCTCCAATACCCTCTTCATTGCTGAGCTCTGTCCCACAATCTCCTTGAAATTAAATCTTCTGTCTTCTTCCTCCCGAAAATATTGATTTTCATTCTTTATTTCATCCTGTCTGATAATGCGCTCCAGAGTCATTTTTAATTCATCTAAATCAAAGGGCTTGACCAGATAATCCATTGCTCCTAATTTCATGGCCTCTACAGCCTCCGGTACAGTGCCATATGCAGACATCATAATTATGGGTGTATTAATATCCATTTCTTTCATCTTTTCAATTACTTGTAGCCCGTTCATTTCCGGCATCCTTAAGTCCAGCAGGATAATCCTGTATTTTTCCTTCTGTACCTTTGCCAGTGCTTCTGCACCATTTGCCGCCTCATCAATCTCATATTGCTGGCCAGAAAGCACCCTCTGGAGCATCATTCTAATGCTTTCCTCATCATCAACAACCATAATTCTATTCAATCTCTTTCTTCCCCCCTGATGGAATAAATATTCTTACTTCAGTGCCTTTTCCTTTCTCTGATTGTACGGTAATGGTACCCTGATGCATCTCAATTATATTATAGGCAATGGAGAGGCCTAAGCCAGTGCCCTGACTTCGAGTAGTAAAAAACGGATCAAATATATGGGATAGTTCTGCCTCTGCCATCCCTACCCCATCATCCTTAATGGAAATTAGCACTGCCTCCTGATCCTGATAATGAGATAATTGCAAGGAAATGACAATCTTTCCCTGTCGGGAAACTGCCTGAATAGAGTTTAGAATAATATTCATTAAGGCCTGTCTAATTTGGTCTTTATCGGCAAAAATATTTTGCCGGGGACAATCCAGAGCCAGCTGAAATTGAATCTCCTTTTCCCTGCTTTCCAATTTTAACAGATGAACTAATTCTTTCAGCATATCTCCTAAAGCAAAACAGCTGATATTTAATTTTTTAGGTCTGGAAAAATCAAGCACCTGGTTAATCAATTGATTTAGCCGGTCTACTTCCTTGATAATTACCTTTAAATCACCCTTTCGTTCATCATCCTCGGGATAGGATTGAAAAAGAAATTGGGTCAAGCCTCGAATAGAGCTCAGGGGATTCCTTATCTCATGAGCAATAGCGCTGGCAATGTGTCCCAGAGAAGCTAATCTTTTATTCCTGTTTATCTCCTCTGACAATCTTTTCAGTCTAGTAATATCTCTTACCAGAATTACCATTCCTCCTGCCTGGTCCTGTTCACCCTCCAGAAAAGAGGTATTGATTTCTAAAATTTTGCGCACATTACCTCCGATTTCCAATTCAACTTCTTCTTCAATTTTCCTTCCTTCCTGCAATCCCAGCTGATAGACAGATTTACCCCTAACCTGAAGAGGAAGCACTTCTTCGGCATCTCTGTTTAAGACCGCTTCTCTTTTCACCTGAAAAATCTCTTCACTCTTCTTATTGATAGTCTGGATAATATGGTGCTGGTTAACCGATATTACTCCACTATCCATGGTTTCTAATAGTTTAGTGGTATAATCTCTCATATTACGGAGAGTCCTTTTTACTATAATATTCTCCTGCTGACGAAAAATCATAAAGATACCCAGCAGAGAAATAAGCAGAATAACCAGATAATTCAGAATAATCCTTTGTTTAATCTGATTGTAACGCAGATAATAATCTTCTAAATTTATGCCAATCGATAGATATTTATCACGTAAAAAAAGATACCCGAATAAATCAGAGGCAAAATGATCACCAAAATCAAAGGGCTTAATAATCTGAAGAAATCTTCTGTTTTCCTGGTCACGGATTTGGAAATAATTTACTCTGCCCGGATGCTGAATCTCCACCCTCTCATTCATCCTTAGCTCATCGGTGCTCATTCGCACCAGACCATTGCTGTCTACAATATCAATAAAGGTAATACCCTCTTTTTGAAAAAGATTGAGCACTTCTATTAAAATGTTCCTGTTGACAATGAATTCAGAACCTAAAGTCTGAATGGAAAAGGCAATATTTAGTCCTTCTGAGCGGGCTAATTCCAGTAAATAGTTCTTTTCTCTCTGCAATTCGTAATAACTGATATAACCAAGCACCAGGGTAAATAAAAGGACTAATATCAAAACAGTATAGGCACTATTTCTGGTATATATTCTTCTTCCATCTCTGTTAGATGCCATAAATCTAATTTCCCTCTGATAAGAAAAGGAGAACCAGCAGCATAAGACTGGTTCTCCTTTTCTTATTATTCCTTATCGTACTATTATTATCATATTTTCCCCACGGATTGTGTTTTTCAAAATTAGAATATTACTATTCCAGTTCAACTATCTTAAGGGGAACATAATAGGTGCGATTATTTCTGAAAATCAGCAGAAGCAAGGTATCTCCAGGAGTTAATTTATTTATGATATCTTCCCAATCCTCAATGGTGGATACCTCATTCCTGTTTGCCTCCAGAATAATATCATCACTTCTTAAACCCATATCATCAGCAGAGCTTCCCGGAATAACATCAGTAATAACCAAGCCGGTTACCCTTGGTAAACCAGCTTCACGGGCAATTTCCGGGGTTACTTCTTCCACTTTAATACCAGTCTGTTCTGTAAACACCTTCTCTTTGGTGGTTATAGTTTCATCAGCAGGCATTTCTCCGATTTTCACTACAAAAGAAACCTCTTTTCCGTCCCGCTTCACTTGCAAGGTAGCTTTATCACCAATTTGTAAAGCACGAATGGTATCCTGCAACTCCTGAGGTGTATTTACTATCTGGTCATTTACTGATAATATTATGTCACCCCGAGAAAGTCCGGATTCCTCAGCAGGACCACCGACAATAACATCGGCAATCAGTACTCCTTCCGCCTTATCCAGATTGAATTGTTCTGCTATCTCAGGAGTTACTTCCTGGATGTATACACCCAGCCAGGCTCTCCTAACCTTTCCCAGGGTAATCAAATCATCAAGATTTCTTTGAGCAATATTAACCGGGATGGCAAATCCAATGCCCTGGGCATAGGGAATTATGGCAGTATTAATTCCTACCACTTCCCCTTTGGTATTTAAAAGAGGGCCGCCACTGTTTCCCGGGTTTATGGCGGTATCAGTCTGAATCAGATTACTATATTCATGACCATCTGTCCCAGCTGAAATATTTCTACCTTTGGCACTGACCACACCCATAGTTACCGTTTTTTCTAAACCATAAGGATTACCAATGGCAATTACTATCTCACCCACTCTTAATTCATCGGAGTCTCCCAATTCAACCACGGGCAGGTTATTGGCATCAATTTTGACTATGGCCATATCGGTGGTAACATCCGAGCCTACAACCTTTCCTTTGAATTCTCGTCCATCAGATAAGGTTACCTTGATTTCTTCTGCTCCACTTACTACATGTTCATTGGTTAGAACATATCCCTCTTTGTCAACAATAAAGCCTGATCCGGCTCCTTTCTGGGGAATTCTTCTTCTAAATTCTTCACGCTGTTCAAAAAACCACTCAAAGACAGGATCTCTAAAACGAAATGGTGAAGTTTCTACATAGCGCATCACATCAATGTTTACCACTGCCGGTCCTACCCTTTCCGCAATCTCGGCAATGTCACCACTGAGCGATTGAATAGTCAGTTGATCTTCAACCGCAAAAACTGCCATATTTGAAGTCAACATGAGCATAAAGGTAAGTATTACTATAGTAAAATATATCTTTTGTTTTTTTATCAAACTATTTTTTAACATATCTTATCCTCCTCTTTAAAATTAAGATATTTTTTGACCAGATTAACTATTGTGGCCAGCATTTCTGTCTAAAAATTAAGTTAATTACCAGAATTGTCCTGACATAAATATCATCTCCCTACCATAAATATCTATTAATCTAAATATAAGCAATTTTTATGCCAGAATCAGAATAAGGATATTATTTCTTTCTAATAAATTCAAAATTTATTTAACAATCTAAGAATATATTATTTGGTCAAAGTTTTTATTTTTCGAGACTATCCCTTATTAGAATCAAGATTAACCCTAATAATAGTCAACTGTGTATTTTTTGCACAGTTATAGTCTATTATATGTGAAAATATTTCCCACTTTCTTTTTTCTTTTAAGAAAAGTGCTGTATTTGGTTTGTTATCTATCGGTCAAAATAAATATTTTTACCGGTTACGGAAAATGGAATACCCATCACAAAACTGGCTTCAATAAAACCAGCCTTCTTGGCAACCACTCCTATCCGATACATGATTCTATTGTCAATTCCCAGGATAGCGGCCGCCTTTACTGCTGAACCAATAGCAATGCCCATATCTAAAATATGTAAAGCACACTGAGGACCATCAAATTCCGGTCCTTTATGGGTCTGGCATTTGGAACACTGGTCAAATCCACAAGCCCCGCAATCCAATCCCAAGGTCTGGGAATCTTTTAAGCCAATCAATAACACTACGGGAGAATTTTTCACATTTTCACCATCACGATCAAAATTGCGCTTGTTTTGCTCTATACCATAATGAATCATTGCCTCTCCCAGCCTGATTACTTCATCTCCACTGATTACCTTAATTACCACAAAATCCTTGCCTGCAGCCTTCGGTGCTGTTCGGGCTGATAAAGCCATCAATTCCACCGCATTTTTTAATACTTCTTCTGGATTGACAAAACCTAATTCTTTATTCATAATCTACTCCTTTGTTTATATTTTTAGTTCTATATGATGCCAGCAAACAGTTACCTCTTTTTTACGATATAGCTATCATTATCCTTTATATAATTATAATCAACAACCTGAAATGTTTTCAACCTGCTGTTAGTAGTCAATAACCATCTAAATTTGAGCGGAGAGGCAAATTCAGGCTGTAACCTGCCCTGCTCAATCCAGTAACGTGAACGTAAGTTATTGAATTGACCCTTGTCTGCCTTGATGGTTAGTTGCAATGGTTGATTAACAATAGAACAACTATCAATCTCCTTAACACCAGCAATATTATTATAAATTATTTTTAAATGCCTGTCGTTAGCCGGGAGAGGAAAAATATTGATAAGGGCAATATTTTTATTTAAAGGACCAATTACCTTTACATTGGCTATTTCGGTATTAAGGTTTAATTCTCTTATTTGCTGCAATAAAATTTCATTGGCTAAACTGACTGCTTGTCCATGATAGGAAAGATTAATCAGAGGTTTGAGTAAATGTTTTAATTTACAGCCTTCTCGAAAAACATTTTCTCCAATTCGTTTAATCTTCAGGTTTAAATAATCCGCTATCTTTCCTATTTCCCCTTTGGAATAGTGAAACAAAGGGGCATAATAACCAGCAGAAAAATCTGTGCCATATTTTCCCCAGCTATCGCTCTGATTGGAACCGGTAAAAACAAGTTTATGGCTGGTATAGGCTTTTATTAAACCTAATTTTATTTTTCTGGTACATAAATTACAGTCCGGTCCGCCTTTCATCGTTTGCCTTTGATAGAGCTCTCCAGAAATCCTCTCTAATTTTACCTGCATTTCTGCACATAGCTCATTTACGTTCTGACGCGCTGAATCATAAGTGAATAATCCAAAATCTACATTAACGGCCATTACCCTTTCTTGTCCCAGAGCCTGTCTGGTTAAAAAAAGTACTACAGTGCTATCCAAACCCCCGGAAAAAGCAACAATAACTCCTTTCTCGGAGCTAACTAGCCTGATTTTTGCAATTATACTCTCCACTTCAACTGCTATATCTTTCAATATTACCAACCTGACCTTACCATTTTATTTATTAATAAATCCGTATAGCTCATTTCTTCTACTAATTTTTAACTAAAATAGTATGGAGGATTTTTTTGCCAATTAGACATTATTATGGGTATATTTGACAGGTTAATAAATTAAAGGTGGTTTTGCTCATCAAATTATAAACTATTACGGCCTATTTTTTCTGTAATTCCATATACTGCGGAAAAGTATGTTCTTTATAAAAACCATCTTTAATATAGATAAGAACATCTAAAAATACATCAGGAGGCACAAATCCCGGTAAATTAGCGATTCTTCCATTACCACTGTTAAGGAACCAGATAGAAGGAAATCCCGTAACCTGATAAATTGCAGTTGATAACCACTTTTCTGTTTTTTTCTCTCCACCAATCAGGACTTGCTCATTAGATTTTCCATTTATTTTTGCCATAGTAAAATTTTTATTCAATAAATCCTGAACTTCCTTAGTAGCGAAGGTTTCTTGCTCCATTTTCCTGCACCATCCGCAATCATCAGAATAGAAATAGATTATAGCAGGAATGTCCTCCACCCGGGATCTGGTCAATGCCTGTTCATAAGATAACCAGTTAAGGTTATTGTGAGCCTGTACCACAAACTTATCTGAATAATTGCTAAGATTTAATAAAGTAAAAAAGAAAATAATTAGAATTAAAAAAAGATATAAATCTGCTTTCTTTCTTTTTAAAAATATTTCTGAAATCATTATCTTACCTGCTTCATTTAAATTTATAAATATAAATATTATTTTATTATACCCTGCACCAAACTTAAGTCAAATGTTAACTTAAGTATTTAGAAATGAGGGATAAGGCATCACTAAACACCAATATACCAATAATAACTAAAAGCAATCCCCCAACCATTTCTATCATATGAAAATATTTTTTAATTTTTCCAGTCAGTTTATAGAATTGATTTACCGCCAATGCTGTACATAAAAACGGAATTGCCAAGCCAGCAGAATAAAATGATAATAATTTTATTCCTTTACTGACCGTTTCCTGGGTACCAGCATAAACCAGAATTGCCGCTAAAATAGGACCAATGCAGGGAGTCCAGCTAAAGGCAAAGGCGAAGCCAATGATAAATGGTGTTAGAAATAAATTAAAAGATAGGCTTTGTTTAATATTAATTCTTTTTTGATAATGAAGAAAAGGAATATTTATTAATTGTAACATATGTAATCCAAATAGAATAATAATTATTCCTCCTATTCTTTTAAACCACATGGAATACTCCTGCAAAAATCTGCCCAGCAATGTTGCTGAAGCTCCTAATGATATAAACACCAGGGAAAAACCCAAAATAAAACTTAAAGCTCCCGTTAAAACACGATACATTGACCTGGAACTTTTATTGTTTTGTCCACTTAGTTCCTGGAGGGATATGCCGGAGACAAAGGAAATATATCCGGGAACCAAAGGTAAAATACAGGGGGAAAGAAAAGAAAGAATTCCAGCCATAAAAGCAGCCAGGTAGGACACTTCCTGTAAGATCAACATACGCTTCACCTTTCTCTTTATCTCGCAATGAAGGAGATTATTTTACTGATAGAATAGCATCTTCTATTTTTAATTATGTTTTTATTTGAAATAGATTGTATTCTCCGGAATAAGGCAACCAATCAACTTCTGTGTTTTCTACTATAGCCATACGGGGCCCTTTTTTACACCATTCCACCATCTTTTTCACTGATTCTTGGCGACCTGCAATAACTAATTCTACATCGCCATTGGCCAAATTTTTAATCCAGCCCTTAATCCCAAGCTGATAGGCAATATTCCTGGCATAATAACGAAATGCCACTCCTTGTACTCTGCCGCTGACCATAACATGGGCACAGGCCTTATCACTGTTATTATTCATTTTACCTAAAAATTCCTTACCTAAAAAATATCCAACGCCTGTAGAGGCTAAAAATCCAGTTCCTAGTTTCCTGGTTTCTTGAGACAATCTTTAAAAAGGTCTATTATTAGAAATTATAATCTAAAGTGTCTCTTTTGCCAATTATACTTGGAAAAATTACCAGTAGCTTATCAATTATATTACTAAATGAAGGTACTGTTTTAAAAATTAATTATTATATTATAATATTTCCCTCAATTAGCCATCTTCACTTTATACATCTAATATCCTATTATTGATTTGATTAAAATATTTTGCTGTAATTCTTTTTGACATTAATAATAAAAGGTGCTAAACTATAAAATTAATTATTTAAATTATGACCAGCTAACAATTTGAAAGGCAAATATAATAACTGTTTTCATAATAAATTATCATTCAATAGTTCTTCTCAGCTTATTTGACTCTGATTAAAAAATAAATCAAGAAGGGGGGTGATAGCTAAATCAGCTATAGAAAAATGTAAAGTTACCTACATAATTACTCAGTACTTTACTAACTGTTATTGACACTAAAATTTAAACTCAGCTTATCTTTTATGTATGCTAAAAACATTAATTTATTTATAAGGAGATGATAAGAAATGAACGAAACTGGAAGAGGACAGTGGCAAACACGTATGGGATTTATTGCTGCTGCAGCCGGTTCAGCAATCGGCCTGGGGAATATCTGGAGATTCCCTTACATCACTGGAAGATATGGTGGTGGAGCATTTGTTTTGATTTATATACTTCTATTAATTTTTGTGGGCTATCCGGTAATGAACTCAGAATTGTTACTGGGGCGTAAAACGGAAAGAAATCCCGTTGGTGCTTTTAGGATGCTCTCTCCAGGCAGTCCCTGGGTCCTGGTAGGCTATATGGGTGTTCTTGCTGGATTTGTAATCCTTTCTTACTATTCTGTTGTGGCAGGTTGGGCACTTTCTTATATCTTTAAATCTGGTGCTTATATGGCGGCAGGGGCAGACAGTGCCAACATATTTGTCAGCTCAATTAGCTCCACAGCAGGCGGTATTTTCTGGCATACCTTATTTATGGCAATCTGTATAGCTATTGTAGCAGGTGGTGTGGAAAGAGGAATTGAACGATGGTCTAAAATATTGATGCCCGTTCTGCTTGCTTTGTTAATTATCCTTATCATTCGTTCAGTAACACTACCAGGAGCAGGTGGTGGCTTGTCCTTCTATTTAAGACCAGACTTCAGTAAATTTAGCGGCGAAGGATTCCTGGCTGCCCTTGGTCAAGTCTTCTTTACCCTCAGTCTGGGAATGGGCTGTATGATTACCTATGGTAGCTATTTGAAAAAAGATGAAGACATTCCTCTTGATGCCAAATATGTGGTAGGAGCTGATACGCTGATTGCTTTATTAGCTGGTTTCGTTATCTTCCCGGCAGTATTTGCTTTTGGTTTAGAGCCAGCTACTGGTCCCGGCCTTACTTTCATCACCCTTCCCGCGGTATTTGCCAAAATGGGTGCTGCTGGACATATCTTTGGCATAATTTTCTTTGCCCTGTTAACTATTGCAGCTTTAACCTCTGCCATTTCTCTGTTAGAGGTAGTAGCAGCATACTTTATTGATGAAATAAAGTGGGATCGTAAAAAGGCAACAGTAGGAATGGGTATTGCAATCTGGCTACTGGGGATTTTACCCTCTTTGGGATACAGCACTCTTTCTAATGTAAAGTTAATAAAAGGCATGGATATTCTTGATTCTTTTGACTTTTTTGCCAATAATGTATTGCTTCCCTTAGGCGGATTATTAACCGCACTATTCATCGGATGGTTCTGGGGTACTGATAAAGCCTTAGAAGAAGTAAACCATGGTGCCAGTACTAAACTCGGTAGCAGTTATTCCTTCCTGATAAAATATGTGGTACCTATTGCTATATTCATTGTCTTTTTAAACAGCGTTGGCCTTTTAGGATAAGCGTAAATACATGTAACTGTAAACTTAATAATCCGGCATTATCTCACATCAGAAGATAATGCCGGATTATTATTTACAAATAAGTGTACCTTTAAAAATATTTATTCATTCACCAGTAATACAGGGAGTTCTAACTTCAGCTTCCATAAAATCAAGGCTATTTTATCCCTGGTTAATTTTAATGCTTCTTGCGGAGTCAGTCCCTGAAAATGAACCTCCTCCGGGGAAAGGGATACAATTATTTCACTTCCTATTCTAAGTGTGCATTGCCCTTCCTCATCAGTATATAAACTTATTTCATATGCTGCTAAATCCAATCTTAGTGTTCTGTCAAAATTAGATACTACCTCTCTCATTTTTAAGCTAAGTTGCTCCTCCTCACTGCCGGTAAAGAATAATATAGGTTCATTGTTGATAAATATTTGGGCGATAAACATATTATCCTCTGCCTGGTATTCATCTCTCACTAATAAATATTTGGTAGTAAGACGTCTGTCTATTTCGATACTATTTTCCTTCAAATAATGCTTAATTTTTTTAATTCGCTCACTCACATCAGGGTGGGTCTGAAAGATTCCTAAATCGATACTGGGTTTTAACATGTGCTCACTGCTCACTCGCTCGAAATAGGTCAACAAAGCTACCGGGTGATAATAGTAACTTTTATTCAACAGTTCCAGTGCAGTATAATCGGCTTCTTCTTCATACTCCCTGCGATAGGCATTAAGTAAGGTAATACTGGTCAACTCGCTAAGAATACCCAGTGTTGGATCTCCGGTTACCAATAGAGTAAGTAATTCAACTAACTTTAATTTTTGTTTATCCTGTAACTGTTTGATAGAATGCTGATGAATTATATGCCCCATTTCATGCGCTATAACAGCAGCCAGTTCATCATCAGAATGCACATAATCTAATAAATCTGCGGTCAAATAGATAAATCCACCAGGAAAAGCAAATGCGTTTGGTCCTTCCCTGCTAATAATTCTGATTTGATAGTTAATTTCATTAACTCCTGATAACTCTTTTAAATGTTCTCCTATCTGCTGAACCTTATTAAGAGTTTCCTCCTCTGCAACCAGTTCATACTGTTTTTCTATTCTCTCAGCCATCCGACGACCAATTTTCTCTTCCCTTTCATAATCCCGCTGGGCATAAGCATGGCCAGTAAAAATCAACAATAGAACAAAAATTAATAAAATCTTAATAGAGATGTTTTTCCTGTGATAGTGCCTTAAAAATAGCATCAATCCTTTTATCATCTGAAATTTACATACCTTCCCTTAAATTTATTCTGTAATTAGAAAGAGAGAATTAACTCAGCTGCCCTCTGACAGGCTTTTTTTACATCTTCTTCCCTTTCCAGTTTCCCCAGAACCATATAGTCAGAACCTCCACCTTTTCCCTTAAATTCTACCATCACTTGATTGAGTATTTCTTTAATATTATAATTTATATCAGATGAACAGGCTAAACATAATATCGGCTCAGGCTTTTCAGCTCCCAGTATAATAACAGTCTTCTCTTCCTTGCTGAGCAATAAAGCTATCTGCCTCACATTCTGTACTTTTTGTTCCAAAAATAATTTTTCAATGAGGAAAAGGCCTTTTTCTTCTCTACGATTTTTCTCTTTCAACTCCTCACTTTCCTGTTCGATTATTCTTCTCTCCATTTTGCTATATAATTTACTCAATTCCTTTTGTTCCTGATTCAATCGCATAATTTTTTCTTCTAAGTTTTCTATCCCGGTAGTAAAAAAATTAGACAGATTTTTAATTATACGGTGTTTTTGCTGGTAATCAACTACAGCTCTAGAACCACAAAGGAAGGAGATCCTGGTCTTATCCTTGCGATTCTCCCATCCAGTTATTTTAATAAGGCCTACCTCTCCTGTTTTTTGACAATGAGTCCCACCGCAGGCAGAGCGGTCAAAATTCTCAATGGCAATAATTCTCAATTGCTCCAATTTCTCTTGTTTGTTTCTAAATCTATAATTGATTAAGTCATCACGGTTTTTTAAATAATAATGACAAATTTGTCTGTTTTCAGAAATAATTTTATTAACCAGCTGTTCTATCTCATCTATCTTTTGTTCATCAAGCACCATAGCAGGAATGTCAACTGTACAAATATCCTTACCCATATGAAATGATTGAGTCTCCTTTTGCCAGAGCTCTATTAATGCACCAGAAAGAATATGTTGACCGGTATGCTGTTGCATATGGTCAAAGCGATATTGCCAGTCTATTGTCCCGGTAACTAATTCACCTATCCCGGCAATGATTTCATTCTCTAAATAGTGAATTATCCTTTCGTTATCCTCTTCTACATCAATAACTGGTCTATCTTCAATGTATCCCTTATCACAAATCTGCCCTCCGCTGGTTGGGTAAAAACAGGTTTGATTTAGGATTACCGCATACCTTCCCTTGTCAAGGTATTTATCAACAATACTAGCTTGAAATGTTTTTTGGTAAGAGTCATAATGATATAATTTTTCTGTCTTCAAAATCATACTCCTTGGATTTATTTTTATCTTTTCAAATTATAATCAATCTATACTTTTTTATTTTACCATAAATAAAAAGTTCTCCTGTTGAGCTCAGGAGAACTTTTCCTGATAATAATTTTTATTATCAAATGTATTTTTTAAGAAATATTAAGCTATTAAGCTAAGGTAATTATTATAATAGATAATTAAAACTAATAATATTGATTAAGCCAATACTAACTCATCCTCTACATATTCTTCTTTTCTTAATTTTGAAAATTGCTTTAATAGATAATCAATAGTGATATTATCTCTTTTTTTGCCAGAAACATCCAGAATGATATGACCACGATCCATCATTATGGTGCGATTGCCATATTTTAATGCTTCCTGCATATTATGAGTTACCATTATAGTAGTTAATTTCTTTTCTTTTACAATTTCCTGGGTAATAATTTGTATTTTTTTGCTAATCTCAGGATCGAGAGAGGCGGTATGTTCATCTAACAATAGTATTTTGGGATCAAACATAGTAGCCATCAAAATTGTTAAAGCCTGTCTCTGCCCTCCTGATAGTAAAGATACTTTCTTGGTTAGCATATTCTCCAGATTCAATTCCAGCTGAGCCAATCTATTGCGAAAATATTCTTTTCTTTGACGGTTTAAGCCCAAATTTAATCCCCTGCCAAAACGTTTAATGGATAAGGCCAGGTTTTCCTCAATAGTCATAGAAGGTGCGGTGCCCATCAGGGGATCTTGAAAGACCCTGCCAATAAATCTAGCCCGGTAATGCTCTGCTTTATTACTTACATCCTGATGGTCAATCTGCACAGTTCCCTTTTCAGGAAGAACAGTTCCGGCAATAATATTCAAGAGAGTGGATTTACCGGCACCGTTGCTGCCAATAACGGTAACAAAATCCCCTTCTATTATGTGCAAATTAATACCTCTTAGCGCTTCAGTTTCATGAGAAGTGCCTTTAGCAAAACATTTATAAATATTTAGCAATTGTAACATAAAACTGCCACCTCCCTTTTCTTCACTTATTCTCTACTCCATTGCTACCATTAGTGGTAACAATCGCCTTAATCCTTCCCCTAAATAAAGGAAAGGTTAGGGCTATAACTACCAGTAGAACGGAAATTAACTTTAAATCTCCAGGTTGAAAACCTAAACGATAACCATAGCGCAGAGCTATCATAACCGTGGTACGATAAATAATCGATCCTATAATCACACTGACTGTCATCCAACCGATGCCTCCTCGATTTCGTACTATGCTGCGTCCTATTATAACTGAAGCTAAACCGGCCACAATTGTTCCGATGCCCATTCCGACATCAGCAAAGCCGGAATACTGAGCAAATAAAGAACCGGAAAGAGCAACCAATCCGTTAGAAAGACATAAACCAATAATCTTGGTAAATCCGGTATCAACACCCAGACTGCGAATCATCTGTTCATTATCACCAGTTGCTCTGATGGCCATCCCAATTTCCGTACATAAAAAATAATCAAGCAAGAGCTTCACTAGAAGTACTGCAACAAGAAAGAGGATAGGAGTTAACTGGTCCAGAGAAAGTTGGGGAAACCAGCCTTTAATAACATCAAGAATGGTAATCTTTCCTAAAAGAGGAATATTGGATTTCCCCATAATTCTCAGGTTAACCGAGTAAAGTAAAGTCATAGTTAAAATTCCCGAAAGTAAATTGGTAAATTTTAGTCTGGTATGGAAAAAGGCAGTTAATCCACCCGCCAGTACACCACCAGCCACTGCCCACAGTATTGCTATAAAGGGATCCCCTCCGGCAAAGATAAATTTAGCAGTAATAGCTGCCCCTAAGGGAAAAGTTCCATCAACTGATAAATCCGGAAAGTTTAATACCTGAAAAGTGATATACACTCCTAAGGCCATAATACCGAAAACAAGACCTTGCTCTAAGGCATGAAATAATAAGCTCCAGGTCATAATTGTATTAACTCCTTCCTCTTTCTAATTCCTCTTTCTATTCACTGCGATTCCAGATAGTACCTGCAAAAACAATAGAATCTGCTTCATCCAGTAATTCATTCAGAATACGCAGATTCATTCGATTTGCCACATCAACATTTATCATAAAGGTTAAATCTTCTGGTTGTTCTAATTTACCAATAGGTATTTCTGAAGGTAATTTACCCTGTAAGATTTGAACCGCCTTTTCGGCGCTTTTCTGACCTAAAGTAAAATAGTCAATGCCAAAAGAGGTTAAAGCTCCCTCTGGAACAAAGGTAGGGTCAGCAACAATAATGGGAATTTTTTCATCCAGAGAAACCTTTACTATAGAACTAAAAGCAGAAACTGCTACATTGTCAGTAACAATATAGAAAATATCAATTCTTCCCACCAGCGATTGTGCTGCCATCAGAACTTCTGCAGAATTACTTGCAGTTACTTCCACCAATTCAAATCCAAGTTCCTGACATACTTCCCGGGATAACTCTACCTGTACCACTGAGTTAGCCTCAGCAGCATTATAAATAGTCCCTACGCGGGTGGCTTTTGGTAAAAAACTGGGAATAAGTTCCAATTGTGTTTTATTGGGGGCTGCATCTGACATACCGGTAATATTGTTTCCTGAACTTTCCCAGCTTTGAACAATATTAGCTGCCACGGGATCTGTTATTGCCCCAATAATTATAGGTATTTCACTGGTAACCTGAGCAGCAGCCTGGGCAATAGGAGTAGAAATAGCCACTATCATATCAACCTGATCATCTTTAAATTTCTGGGCAATAGAAATGGCATTGCTGAATTCACCCTGAGCATCTTGAAAGTCATAGCTCACATCGACACCTGGAACATAACCAGCCTGCTCCATCCCAAAAACAAAACCATCCCGGCAGGCGTCCAAAGCTGGATGTGCTACAATCTGGCTGACACCAATCTTTAACTGTTGAGCTGAAATAGAAATACTCATTAACAATAACGAAAGAACGACAAAGGTAACACCGAAAAACGCTTTTAATAACATACTATTGTTATTTTTTCTCATCTCATTTCCTCCTTTTTACAAAATTATTATTACTTTAAATCTGTTCGTTTGCACTTTATTTTTATCTCCCTTTCTGGCACCTCCTTTTCTTCCCCACATTTAATAAATAAAAAACCACGAATGCTTCACACGCCCGTGGCTAAAAAGAAAAACCACAGGCTTTCCCTGAGGTAAATACCTGTGGTTCTATTGGTTTTGTCGAAGTTAATCTTTAATTAACTACTATTAAACCCGATAGGCATCTACCTCCGGATTATAATAATAGTAGTAATAATAGACATTATTAAGGTTTAAAGAAAATATAGTTTTCTTATTCATCTTTATGCATGCTGCCATCTCTTAATTTTTTTCTATTTTACTCGCTGTTTTACTAAAAGTCAACCAATTTCAAAAAATTTATTTTTAAATTGCTGGTCCCCTATTTGAAGAAAAAATTAACTTAATTTAAAAACCTGCTGGGCATTTTCTGTGGTAATGTGGGCGATTTTTGCGACTGTTTCTCCTTTTAATTGAGCAATTTTCTCAGCAATTATAGGAATATATTTCGGTTCATTCGGTCTTCCTCGAAAGGGATGAGGAGTTAAAAATGGAGCATCTGTTTCCAGTAATATTCGGTTAAGAGGAATTTCTTGTATTGCTTGAAGTAATTTGTGGGCATTTTTAAAAGTAACCACACCTCCTATTCCAAAATAAAAGCCTTGCTCCACACACCATTTAGCCATTTGAACGTCACCTGAGTAGCAGTGTAAAACTACCTTCTTGCCGCAAGCCTTTTCCGCCAATATCCTGACAGTTTCCTCATGGGCATCTCGATCATGGATAATGATAGGTAAATCATATTTATGGGCTAAATCTATTTGTTTTTGAAAAGCATTTTTCTGATCTTCGGGAGAGCTGTGTTTATAATAATAATCCAGACCAATTTCTCCAACAGCAACATTTTTGGGATGAGCAATAATCTCTTCCAGCAAAATCAGTTCTTTTTCCTTCATTTTCTTGCTTTCATGAGGGTGAAATCCTATGGCAGTATAGACATTATTAAATTGCTCGGCATAGGATATATTTTTTTGACTGGATTCTAAATCAACTCCTATGGTGATAATTTTGATAATCCCCTTCTCCCGAGCTTCATTTATTACTTTCTTTACTTTTCTTTTCATCATATCCAGATGAGCATGTGTTTCAATAAATGGAATTATTTTTTTCTCCTCCCTTTAAAATATTGTGGTAGCAGATATAATCTCCCCGTTGTTTAGTTTATGTTTAGTTTTAATATATCTTTTCTTATAATAAAAGTACTCATTGCATTGATTTTTTAGAATTGTTCTTGATTTTTCCTTGTGGGGTAAGACTGTTTTTTTCAATCAAATACAATTCCTGTTCACTCAGTCCAAAATAATGACCTATTTCATGTAAAACAACTCGTTTAATTTCATTTTTTATTTCCGGTATATATCTACTCTTACGAAGAATCGGTTTACGAAAAATAAGTATTCTGTCAGGCATAACATTACGATAATGGATCCCTCTTCGAGTAACAGGAATACCTTGATAAAGACCCAAAATGGAATAAGGAGAATGATGTCCTAACTGTTTTAAAATATTATAGTCAGGGAAATCTTCAATATGGATGGTGATATTTTCCATCTTTTTTCGAAAGTATTCCGGTAACTCACCAATTGACTCAATTACTAATTTCTCAAATTCATTTTCCTTCATCATATTAAGGTCAATCCTTAAGAGCCTGTTTTATTCTGTTAATAAATTCATCAATCATGTCTAAATGGTAGCGCTTTTTTATATCATGATTGGTAAAATTCATTACCGTTACCAGCTTTTGAGCAGTAATATGCTCTACAGTTAAAAATACCTTCTGTGGATCGCTTCCTATGCTGGTGGTAAAAAAAGCAATCCTGGGTATTTTTTCTTTGTATTCCCTGAAAAAACTCAAAATAGGTGTCGACATATTGCCAGCCCAGATAGGTGTTCCCACTACAACTACATCATACTGAGAGAGATCTTTTTCTATCTTGTCAATAGGAATAAACCTTTGTAAATAAGCCTCATTTCCACTGGCTATAAAACCTAACAAACCTTTTCTGCTTTTATGATCGAATATTTCTTCTACCTCTGCTACTAATTTTTCCCCGATTATCTCTGCAATATTTCTGGTTTTCCCCGAACGAGAATAATAGAGTATTAGTGCCTTCATAATTTCCCTCATTTTTCTATTTTTTTGAAATAAGAATTAAGCGAAAGTAAATCAGCCATTTATCCACCTGATGGCACCTGTCTTTATAGAGGCTTTGCCTTGAGTGGTGTTATTAACAAGCTGTTTAATCCATTCCTGCTCTGTTTTAGGAAGTAAGACTAAAAGATTTACTTTCTCTCCATACTTTATATTCCCAATCTTACCGGATTTACTCTCAACAGATTGCAAGATAGGCCCCAATGATCTATATTCTATGCCGTCAATAATAAATTCCTGTAAGGGATATTTCCGTTTCTTCCCTGCTTGCAGTAATCCCATTCGTGCAGTATCTCTATAGGCTTTAATTAATCCACTGATACCTAATTTAATCCCTCCAAAATAACGCACAACTACCACTAGAACATTGGTTACCTCGCCCTGTTTAATAGCCTGCAAGATAGGGGGACCAGCTGAATTGGATGGTTCACCGCTATCTGAATATTGTACTATTTCATCATTTCCAGAACCCAGTCGATAAGCCCAGCAATGATGAGTAGCATCTGGAAACTGTTGGTGAACTGATTTAATAAGCGACCTTGCCTCCTGTTCACTTTCTATTTCCTGTACCAGGGCAATAAAATGACTCTTCTTAATGTTGTTCTCAAGCTTAGTATAATGATCTATGGTTTGAAAATTTTCCATTACATCCATATAGATAAACCGGTTATAGATTAAAATCTATGGTGAAATTTTTGATAACATTCCAAAAACTTCTCCTGGGTTGAGCGGGAATATATTATTAAAATAAGTGTTTTATCTTTATTGTCCTGCTGGTATTTTATAAAAATCCGATAATCTGGTGGAGAAAGGATTGATAGAAAGGATTTTTTCTTTGAGGGGAGATTTATTTCTTTTACCGAGTCCCAGAGTATCTGAAATTTCATTGCTTCTCCGATATTTTCATTCTGCCCACCTCCCAGCAAAGATGACCACCAGCTCTTTTTGGGAAAAGTTTGAAAATAAAATGAGGTATCAGTAAAATACAGTAGTCCCCAGGTTCTCTGCTCTAAATCACTATATCCATCCAGGTATTCACTCATATCTTTTCCCCTGATTTCCTCACCAATTTCCTTCTCTTTTTCCTGCCAGTATTTTACTACATCTTGCCGGATATCTTTATTCAAATTTTCCTCCTTAGCTTATTTAATATAATTTATTTTTATGGTAAATATTTACTTAACCATTACCTTCTACTAAGAACATAACCTTTGTTGGTTAAATAAGAATATGGAAAAATTTCTTTAGACCTGAGCGGATGTTATTATCTGGGCACCTGCTCCCTGTAATTCTGCATACTCCCCGGCAATTTTTTCCTCTTCTTTAGAAAAATTGGCAATAGCATCTCTGATTAGAAAGACCTTAAAGCCCTCCTTTAAAGCATCTAAGGCTGAGGATTTGACGCAATACTCCAGGGCAATTCCACAGAGATAAAGATCGGAAATCCCTCTTTTTTTAAGATAATCAACAGGCTTAATGTTTGTAGCCTCAAAGGTTGAATATCCATCATCCCGGTCTCCGGTTCCTTTATGAAAGACTTGATTAATTTTTTTCTTATGGAGTTCAGGAGGAAATTCAGCACCTTTGCTTCCGGCAACACAATGTATTGGCCACTTTTTAAAATGAACAGATTTTTGAGGATGCCAGTCCTGTGTTGCCAGCACTAAATCAAATTTATCCATTAACTCATTAATAACCGGGGTAACCTGCTCGGCATCCGGTACTGCCAAAGCTCCACCTTTTATAAAGTCATTCTGCACATCAATAATTAATAATGCTTTCATCATGTCACTCCTTCCTAATTTAGCAATATTATCAGTTGCTTAATTTTTCTTTATTTTGTCTGCAAATCAACCTCCTGGTATATATTCTGAGCAAAAAAGGCTGCCCTCTCTCTAATATCAGGAACTTTTTCTACCGCACCCGGATCATTGGCAATAGCTGTTAAAGCAAAGTAAGGCGGAAGTTGAAATCCCTTATTTACATTTAAGGCACCAATTAGCTGAATAGCAACATTTTCACTCCCTGAATTTCCGGAGACAATAATGGCAAAGATGGTCTTCTGACGAAAATTCACCCTCTTGTAAAGAACAGTCAAACGATTGATAACAGCCATCATCTTGGCAGAAATGGCATCATTGTAATTTGGACATAACCAGATTAAATAATCAGCTTTTTCGATAGCTGGTAATATTTCCTGTACCACTATTCCACCATAAAAACAGCTACTCATTTCACTGTAGTGTTTACAGGTTTTATAAAGACAACCTCTACAATCAACAATAGTACCATTTTCAATATATTGTTCCTTTACCGTTCTTCTTCTGTTAAGCGGTAAGCCTTTCTTAACCATTTGCCAGAGCATCATGGTATTGGAATTTTTTTTAGGATTGGAATAAAGCACCAGGATTTCCGGTTGACTGATAATGTTTTTTCTATCCTGCATTAGCCTGAAGACTAAATCACAAGACAATTGTTGATAAATTTTCTCTAAAGTTAGTTTCAAGTTTTTTTGCCAGGTTAAAAAATTCACCAGATTCGCAGTTGCCTCAATTACTGAATGTCCTATATAACGGCAACCTAATTGATTAGTTTGAAATATAATTCGATAGGCGATATATTTGGTCCACAACTCAACAGGACTTTGAATAATAATAGCCCCTTCTGCATTAATTAACGCCTTAGGTCCTCTTTTACTTATAGCTTGTAACATTCTATCCAGACCAATATTAATTCCATACTCATTTAATTCTACTGCCCATAATATTTTTTTGTCCTGTAAAGATGGAATGTCCTTTTCATGTACATAAATCTGGTTTTTATAATTTTTAACCGCCTCTGCTATAACTTTTCTGAATTTTAGTGAAACCTTCCCTGGCATCAGGATAATGAACTCATTCATCTATTTCTCCAAGCTATTTACCTGCTTTTTCAAATTATGATAACTCTGGTATAAATTCTCGAATAATGTGCGTGAAAGGTAAAATTGCTCCCATTCTAAACCAACCGGTGTTTGACGATTTCTGGAACCCCAGAAAATCCCTCCTAAGAATCCAGCACTGTAATGCCATTGCCCTTCCATTAAGGCTAACAGGGAAAAAGCACCTGATGATAGGGCTGGTGCTATATAAGGCTTAAAACCAATTTTTCTTAATTCTATATTAGCCTGCAACACTCTTTCAGTTAAGTGGTAGGATTTCTCCCGGTCATAATGCTCTATATCATCAGCTACTACCAAACCACTGCCATGAGGTCCAAACACCCTGCCCTTACTTAAGTAATGCTTCATATTATCTTCTTGTGCCGCATAATAAGCTGCCCGACCATGCATAACACCTAAACCAAATCCTTTAATCTGGTCGGCAGCAAGCCCTTTTCCGTCCAATGTACCTTCCTCACTGAGATTGCTCGCTAAGAAGGCACTCTGACATAACAAATCAACCGGATCAGAAACAACAGCAAAGATTCCATTAAAATTAGTTTTTCTAGCCCTCTGAGCATAATAATTAATTATGCGGGAATTTGCCTCCAGTTGCATTAATCTGACATCCTGAATTTCTTGCTCCGGCGTGGGAACTCCCATTGATATACAAAAAACTATCAGGTCCGACTGAAAAATCTCCTCAGACTTTAATATCTTCACCAGAGGCAATCTCCTTTGCTCTGAACCATCAATAATCTGGTTTGCTTCCTGCTCCCAGCGAGACATAGCTCTCTCATTAGTATCAAATATTCCAATTCTATTGACTTTTTCTCCACTCATAGAACGCAAAGCAACTAATAACGTTCCTCCCACATTGCCCAGTCCTACAATGTTAATATTCCATTGTTCTGGTGGTGTCCAGCACAATCTTTCTTTCCAGCGAGGATAATTATAATTACAAAGACCAACTTCTCTATTTTTTATTTTTTTCATAATCCAAACTGGAAAATCAGAAAAATCCCGTTCCATATCTTCATATTTGTGCAGGATATTTATTTCTTGTTTTTTGTTCAATATCTGTTCAGGATGAATGAGAGCAACTAAAGGACTGACTTTTTGCCAAGCTCTATCCTGGAGGTAGTAAATAAATCTATTCTCTTTAATATTTGGATTTTTAGGATCAATCGTCTGTAAATTATTTATTTTCAGTTTGGAAAAAAGTATTTTTTTGTGAAACCGGTAGTAATAAATCATAACTCTTCCCTTCCTATAGTAAATTCCTGAGAATAAGGAAATCGCAATAAATCGCCCTGCTTGTTTTTAGTGCTTTTTTCCCATATTCTTCGTAATAATTCCAGGTCATTTGCTAAATACATTGAGGTAGACAGGGAAAGATTGTAATCCATGTGTTTGCCATGATCTGGATAACGTGGATAAATCAGTACTTCACCTAAATGCTGCAAGGTTAGCTTGCGGTGATAATCTGTCTGATACTCTTCTTCTAAGGCTTTAACAATCTGAATGGCATTTTCAATACATATTTCCGAAAACTGATAAATTGTTTCTAAATCAACCTCCTTTAAAAAAACTGGATAGGCATAGGGAAGAATCATATTAATTGATCTTACTAAACTGCCCTGTTCTGGTTCTGTTCGATATAAGCCATCGCCTCCGATAAAGGGGCACAAATCACTCTCATTGAACCACACTCGAAGGTTAGGTATAAAATAAGCGCTATCAACCGGGCGTTTTTGAATCATGGCTAATTCTTTGCCTCTGGCAGATAATAAACCTACAATTATTTTGTGAACTTTAATATTTTCTTTATTTAATATCGGACGTAATGCCTTAAGTCGATAACCTTTATGAAGCAAATCATCAATTAGCAAGACAGGTCTATTAAAAGATTTAATCATCTTAACCTGATTTTCTAAACTCATATAATACCCAAAAGAATCTATCTTAAAATGTTTCATATCTGGTGAAAATATTTTGTCAGTATGTAAGGATTTAGTGACAGTATTTGGTACCACCATTTTATGTAGAATCTTACCAAAAGGAACACACATCAGGGATCCTAATTGCCTGTTATTGTTTTGTTCAGTAGGAACACCATTTTCCTGGCATATCTTGGTTGCAATAGCCTGGTTAATTAAGTCAATATCAAAAGGAATTAATAAATGTCCAGGATAAAGGTGGGTCATTGCTCTCTGTAACCTCTGTCGAGCAAGGTTTATAATCTCCATAATCCGGCATTTGTGAACAAATGGTTCTTTAATTAAGGTTTCTATATCCAGACTTATAGTACATGGTTTTCTGATATCTACTGTCATTATGGTTGAAATTCGGGTATTAGTAATTGATAATCTGGTAAACCCAAAAAGTTCCAGAGTATTTATCAGTTCATTTGTGTCAACCTCCGGAAGCATACTTTTAAAAACAGCATAATCGTAATCTTTCCTGATACAGAAGGTCAGTGCTTCTGTTAAAACTATTTGCTTATAATTTTTAAACTTCTCATAGTTCCGAATAGTATCTCTGGTAAATACTCCATCAATGATAATGGTACGGCCACTGGCAGAGTCTCTTATATGCTGGGAAATAATATTATCTTCAAATTCATAATACAATTCGCTAGCCCGAACCCAATGCACTGCTGCAAATCCCAATATTTTCTCATTTTCTCGGGTATCCTGTAAAAGAATTAGGCGGGGATTAAGCTTCTGGTTAAATTTTTGTAGACTTTTTAATGCCTTCCCTCTAATATCTTCCGGAAATACCTCCATGACCAATTTTTCTAAAAATGAGTCATCAAAATCTTCTACCACTTCAACTTTAGTGTATACCTTTTGCAATGTTGATTTATACTGGGGTTCTCTCTGATATAAACCCATTTGATAGATATAGCGTTCCACCAGAGGATCAACTAAATCTGAAATGTCGCGGTGTTCATCAATATTCTTCCTAATCTGGCTGGAACTTATATCTTCGAAAGGAGCTTGTAGATTAAGATGAATAACGCCAGAAGAAAATTTTTCAATAATTCGTTGGTAATTTTCTTGCTCTTGTTCTGATAAATAATATCCTTTCCGACCAAAAATAATATGGGGAAAACTAAAAATTAGACTATTTTCTTTAGCTTCCCTATAAGCAGAAGCATTTAAGAGAACATCACTCCCTGCTACAATATAAGTTACAGAGTCGGAAAATTGCTTTTTGAGCTCTTCTAAATCGAGAGGATTGGCAATATTGCTTGCTAAATTTTCAGGATAGAGATAGACATTCAATTCATCAGCAATGGACATATTAATCAGATGTTTTCGAAAAAGATGGGGTTGGGTTCTCTTAGACCAGGAAAATTCATCTACTGATAGATAAACCTCCATTCCCAATTTCTCAATTTCTCTTACTATTTGTTTGTGGCTCAGAGAAAAGGGATCAAAGGTACCAGGGAAAAAGGCAATAGATTTGGGAACCGGAAGCTTTATAGAACCTTCAGAAAAATTATAATTAGAAATAAAAATATAAATCTGATGCAAAGAAACTGTATTAACAAAAAATAACAGGTTATCCTGTTGAGACATAGGCGTAACCAAATTAAGCAGCTTTTTGGCAATAAGCCTGAATATTTTTTCCTTTTCATTTAAGGAAAGATGGCGTGAGGCAAATATTTCCTTACCAATGACTCTTGAGGTAACACGCTTGACCATTGAATTATGATGAGCCAGTCCATTCATTAAAATTCCCAACATCCGATTTAATCTATTTTGAAATAAATATGCTTGTTCAGCATATCTATCCTGATATGGAGCATATCGGCTAATTGCCACAGCCATAGTACGAATAAGCAAGGTACAGCTCCATTGATCAGCAATTTTAATCTTTTCCTCCAGATCATCAATGAATTCATCAATCTCGCGGGGGGGTAAAAAAGGAATTGACTGGCCTAAATAATAAGGAATATATTTAGTATATTGATAATCATCAATCTCCAGAGCCTTTAAAAGCTCAATAGATATGTCATTCTTCTGCTCCACAGTCAGATGAGGAATAATAGTTATGAGGGCATTACCAGCATAATTTCGAACTGGTTCATGACTACTCACCTTTAATATATTACAAAAATGTAATGCGATATAGACGGTCTCCTCTTTATTTGCTATGGCCCTTTCCTTCAACATATCAATCTGCACCTTCTTGATAATAGCCTCAGTGGATGATTTAAGATTATTTAAATACATTCGATCAATCTTTTCTTCATCTTGCTGGCAATATTGACGGAAATGATTTACCAGAGTTGAATCAACGTTTAGTTTATTGATTATTTTATATTTCAAATAGTTTTCTGCCGGAATAAGTGAATATTCTTTCCTTTCTTTTAAAATTGAATAACATTTATTACGGAAGGTGTCTTTTTCTGGTATCTTATCTAACATATTCTCCATTACATCAAGAGCAGTAATGGATATGGTATATTCCTCTTGAAAAACAAAGTAAGTTAGAAAATCGCTAAAGACCGGATCAAAGGTCTCCCCCGGTAAGACAGGAATACTTTTTAGTGTCTGCAACAAACAGATAATATGATTAAGGGGTAGCTGATGATCATAATTTTTTTGGTAAAACTCTTTAATAATATTTAAATATCGAGCTTGCTGCTTGATTTGACTATATTCAAATAAGGTCTCAATCATAAATGGTAAATTATCTCTAACTCTACGCTGGCTGAGTTCAGAAGCCTTGTATGATGGTTCTAAGAATAAACCTATGTATTTTTCCAGTAATTCTGTACTTCTTACTTCAGGGGGAATAAGGCACATATCTTCTGGTATTTCTTTACGATATTGCTCGTCAAAATTAGAAATGAGATAACCAATAAGTTTAGCACCTCTTCTTCTTACTCCTTCCTCCGGGAAAATAAGCTGTTCATACAAAAATTTTAATACCAGCAGTTTCTCGTTCTGATTAAGATAGGCAGCATATTCAGAAAAAATTCTTAAATATTCTTGCACATTTTGCCAGTTCCCATCGCTACGCGCTGATTCAAGAATAGAGTTTATGGATGTTTCATTCCTCAACTGATGCATTAATTGAAAACTGTGCTCCAGAGAAAGATATTTGCTTTGTTGAATTACATCTTTTCCATGAAGCAAGGCAAAATATCGGGCTTTTCTTACCGGTTTATAATCTTTTCCTGGCAATGGATTGGCTTTTACCTCTACTCCTTTTTCTATCAGAAAATCTTCAAAATCCTTTAATTTGTCAAATACCCTACGATATCTTTTCTCTTTTCTATCGTCCACATTATCCAGTTTTTTTAAGATAACCTGAAAAGATTCATTAAGATTATATATATACATCTCACCGGGATTTTCTTTATTCTTTACTCGAAAATCGGAGTAAATTAAAATTAAGGACTCCAGGGAAAGATTTTCCAATTCTAAATCCCATACGGAATGATTAACTGCAATGTGACCAATATAAGGAATATTGTGCTGATGAAACCAGATATCGGTATAATAATAGTGCAGGTAAGGAACCCTTTCTTGCTCCCTATGTCGACAACCATATTTACCAATATCATGACCGGCAGCAGAACCAGAAATAACTCCCAAATCAACGGGAAGTCCCTGTTTTTGTATCTGCCGGCCAATGCTTAAAGCTAAAGCATGAACGCCACAGATATGTTCCAGAGTATTGTATTCATAGATTTCCCTACTTAGAGCCATCATTTCATAAACAAAAAGGGAATCAAAGGCATTCAGGAAATTATGGTATTCTTCCGGTTGTTCCAATACCCTAATTTCTTTAGTTGATAAGAAAGTAAGGGGATATTGAGCTAAAAAGGATTTTTTATCATGTTGATAGTATCTGGGGAGAAAAAAGCGATACGTTAATAAAAAGAGATAAAATAGCTTTCTTTTGGCTATAGGTAGCCTCTCAAATTCTGGCCTGCTCTCCGGGAAGGACAGGTATTGACAGAAATGGTAGATTTCCTTCAATGTTTTCTCTGCGCTTTCTATCTGCTCAATTTCCTGCATTCTGTTTAAGAACAAATCTAAAATAGTTATAGCTTGAAATTTTTTGGCCTTTATCATTGACGATAATTTTTCTCTAAATCCAGGGGCTTCATTTAACGACTGGATATCATCATGGTTAATTTCATACTTTTGCATGGCCTCGTTCCGGAATAACTCTTCAAATAATTCTTTAATTAATACATCTGTCATATTTTCACCACAGTTTCAATATAATATATATTGTTATTATTATAATTATTATATAATATTTTACTATCTTTAGCCTGGTAATCCAACACTTACTATTCTAAAATATATATTATTACCTTTATCTTTTACCGAAAGATGTTGTAAAATTATTTCATAGTATCCGAATTTCAAAAAATTTCAATAATATGAAATATTCCTTTAAAATAAGTTAAATAAAGTACAAAAGGTATATAATGCCTGTTATTTTTTATACCTTAGGAAAAAATGAGATTTATTGTATAATATATTAAAGACAGGGTAATCAGGGGAGATGCTCTCTGAAAACTCTCAAAGGAAATAATTCTATAAAGAAAATTATCTGGTGTTAGAAGTAAGATAGGCTTCAAGAGAATATCAAATACTGAATTTGATCTTAATTACCAATAGAAAGGAATGTAGCGCTATGCCCAACTATAGCTATAAATGTCAGGACTGCTCTTGTGTCTTTAATGTAAGGGCTTCAATTAAGGAAATGGAGAAGGGTAATTTTTCCTGTGAACGATGCGGGAGTAAAAATATTAGAAGGTTATTTGATGGTTTTGGGTATTGTAAAACTAATGGCAGCTATTCTTCAGCAAACTCTGGTTGTACCAGTTGTCAGGGTGGAAATTGTTCTACCTGCAATCGCTGATAGGAAGCAATTATAGTAAGTGGATTTTTTCTAATTAATACTTTTACCCGGTGAGAAAGTATAATTGATTAGTCACTCATACTGTATATATAACAATATCTTGCCATTAGGAAAATCTGGAATTTATGAAGGAGAAAAGGAAATGAAAATTGCCCGAGTATCAGAAATGCAAAAGATGGATCGGGAAGCAATCCAGAAATATAAGATAAGCGATGAACTATTAATGGAAAACGCTGGATTGGCTGTTTATTATGCTATAGCAAAAGAATTTAATATCCTGGAGAATCATTTTTTTATTTTCTGCGGAAGTGGTAACAATGGTGGAGATGGACTGGTAGTAGCCAGAAAACTACATTCCTGTGGCGCTTATGTCAAGATCTGTTTGCTGGATAATCCAGAAAAGTTTAAAGGTGTGGCACAAAAAAACTGGCAGATAATTGAAAAATTACCTCTTCCCATCTTTCTTACCCCTTCTGAGACAGAATTAAATTCATTAATTATGCCCAATGACATTATTATTGATGCCATATTTGGAACTGGTTTAACCAGAGATATTTCGGGATACCACTATCAAATTATTCAATTAATAAATGAAAAGAATAACCGGATTATCAGTGTAGACATTCCTTCCGGTATAAATGGTAACACTGGTGATGTTAATGGCATTGCCATAAAAGCAGACTATACCATAACCTTTGGCTTACCCAAGGTAGGAAACATACTCTATCCTGGTTATCACTATGGAGGAACACTTTTAGTAAGCCATATCTCTTTCCCCCCTGAATTATATGATAATGACCAACTGAATATCCATATAAATACATCCTTGATACTTCCAGAGCGACAACCTGATGGACATAAAGGCACCTTTGGCCATGCTCTCTTTATTGCTGGCGCACCAAACTATTATGGTGCTCCTTATTTTGCTTCCCTGTCCTTCCTTAAAGCAGGAGGTGGTTATTCTCGTCTGGCAGCTCCCTCTTCTCTCATTCCCTATATCAGCAACAAAGCAAGTGAAGTGGTATTCCTGCCTCAAAAAGAAACGGATGTCGGAACAATTGATTTAACTGCCTTTAATGAACTGGTGCAATGGTCAGAAAAAATGGATATTGTTATTATAGGACCAGGCTTATCCTTACAAGAAGAAACACAAGCATTGATTAAAAAGTTAATTATCGAGATAAAAAAACCGTTGCTCATTGATGGTGATGGAATTACTGCTTTGAGCCAGGATATCTCTATCTTAAATACACGTCAGTATCCAACTATATTAACTCCTCATCTTGGTGAAATGTCTGGCTTAATTAAGGAATCTGTTTCCAAAATAAAAAAAGAACTCCTCAGGTTAGTGGAAGAATTTTGTAAGAAGTATAGTTCTATTCTGGTAGTGAAAGGAGCCCATTCGCTAATTGGTCTACCCTCTGGTGAAATATATATCAATATGACCGGAAATAGCGGCATGGCTACTGCCGGTGCAGGTGATGTATTGACCGGTACCATAGCGGCAATGTTCACTCTGGGATTACCGATAGAATCAGCAGTAAGAGAAGGTGTCTTAGTTCATGGTTTAGCCGGGGATTTAGCTGCTTGCGCAAAGGGACCAGATGGAATTACCGCTCAGGATATTCTAAACCATCTGCCTCCAGCAGTGAAGATAATTCGGGAAGAGAAAAATAAAGACAAGCAGTATATATTTACTGGAATAAATACTATTTAAAGATAGCGGATTTTTCTAAATTAGCAACAATATATGCCCGGTAAGATTTTAAGATAGAGTACCGTTAGCACAATTATCACATTTGAGACTACAATTAGAATTTTTTAGAAAAATATTTTTTGAGATTAATTTAAAGAATTGCCCAGGGGAATAATTCCCCTTGAACATCTTTATTTGGCCAAAAAATCCTCAAACTCCTGCAAAAAATCCTGTAAATCAATTACTGATCTATTTTTCTCATATCCAGTAACCTTTTTATTCTGAATGGCTTCCACCAGCCATCCTTCATTGACATAAATTATTTGATCATGATAATCCAGCTGGTAACTGTTGCCCTTTTTTTTCACACTTAGAGGAAAATCATTTTCTTGAAAAACCTTCCAGACATGGTATCCCAGCTTTACTTCTTCCGCTTCTGGCAAAACCTTAAGATTCCCATAACGATTGTCCCAGGATTTTACCTTCCAGTTGGTGTCAAAATAGATTGGTGAATGATGGTAATAATAAATGCATTCCTCTTCCTCTATGCGATCCGGAACACCCATTACTTCCTGTACTTCCTTTTCTGTAAAACCAATTTTAATGGGTCCCGAGCCTGGTTTTTTTGTCATAAGATCTTGTTCCTGCTTATAAAAGAAATAATCTATTGAAGACCAACCCTCTGCTGGAGCTGATTTGCCATTGGACTGTTCATTACTATAAACAGGAATATTTATCAGTATAAAAAATATAAATAAAAATACCAGCATCCTTACTTCTTTTTTCATAACTAAAATAACCTCCTGAGAATATTTTTATAATTATTCTTATATCTTCTCATATCTTCGCAATTTTTTTATATTAGAAGTGAAATTATATCAAATTAACGTCAATAAAACCTATTCCAATTATGATAGTAACATATATTTTCTTCTCTGTTAAATCAAAGACTGAATTATAATAATAATTATTGATTCGGTCAAAGCCATCACATCTTATCCTACTTAATGCTCCTTTAATCCAGATCCGTATCCCAGCATCACGAGGTAGGTTAAGTGTAGTATGACCAATTCCACCGAAAATGTTAATAGTTATATCATCCTGATAATCTCCTGTCAGATCAATAATAGTATCTCCAGTACCCAAAGCAGCTTTTAAATCAGTTAAGTTTATAGAACTCAAGTCAAGATGATTTTCTCCGCTACCCATAATCACATCCAATGACAGAGGAATCGTCTTATTAAATAGCAAAGACCAATTATTCACCAGGGGGGCAAAAATATCTTTTTCGCTATCCTGAATTATTTTTAAATTCCCTATCCCGTTTTCCACCACATAATTAATCTGGGGAATCCAACTTTCTAAGTTATAGGAAAAATGAGAAAGAAGTAAAGGTGATTGGTTTAATCCATGAATATTAAGATTTCCCTTATAGACTGCAATGGTAGCATCAACCTTTTGAGCTTCCATTAAATCAACAACAATTGTTTCAGAAACCAAGTCTCCTGTATCCCAACAACCATTGAGAAATAGCAAAGCAATGCTCATCATTATTGTTAATATTAGTAAAATAGAGGGAGACCAATCATGCTTTTTCATTAATCTTCATCTTTCCAGTATTTTATTTACGCAAAGAAAAAAATTAAAGTATTATTTTCATTTTACTATAATCGAATAAAAACTTTGTACTATATATTTTACAACTGTTCTAATAACCCTGTAAATAAGCTTAGAGCATCCTCCAGATAACCAGAAGAGGTCGGATCAATGCCAGTATTTTTTAAAATGGAAATGGGGTAATCAGAGCTTCCTCTTTTGAGAAAACCAAGATATCTTGCCGCAACAGACGAACCATCCTCAATTATTTTTCGGGTAAGAGCAATAGCCACAGCAAAACCAATAGCATATTGATAGACATAGTAATGATAAAAGAAATGTGGTATTCTTGCCCATTCCATACTTATTGCCCTATCTATTATAACATTTTCTCCATAGTAAAATTGATTCGAGTCAATATATTTCTGACAAAGAAAATCCGCAGTTAGCGCTTCTCCTTTTTCCTGAGCTTGATGGATCAGGAGTTCAAATTCGGCAAACATTGCCTGTCGAAAGAAAGTAGTCCTGAACTGTTCCAGGAAATGATTCAGGATAATAATCTTCTCTCTTTTATTTTTTAACTTACTCAACAGATAATAGGTTAGCAATACTTCATTGGTGGTAGAGGCAATTTCTGCCAGAAAAATAGAAATATCACTATAAATAAATGGCTGATCCTTATGAGCCAGAAAACTATGCACAGAATGTCCTAATTCATGAGTTAGGGTAAAAACATCTTCCAGTGTACCCTGATAATTCATCAAAATATATGGTTTACTACGATAACTGCCGGTAGAATAAGCACCACTGGTCTTTCCTTCATTCTCATACACATCAATCCATCTCTCCCGAAAACCTTCTTTTACAATTGATAAATATACTTCACCCAAGGGTTTGAGACTTTCCAAAATGATATTCTGAGCTTCCGGATAATCCACCGTTAATGTTTCTGCTATCAAGGGTGCATACATATCATACATACGCAATCTGTCTAAATCTAGGTAATCACATTTTAATTGCATATATTTATGTAAAAAATGAATATTTTGATGAACAAGGTCCAGTAAATTAGAATAAACCTTTACTGGTATATTATCTTTAAATAAAGCCGCCTCCAGACTATCTTTATATTTTCTGATAGAGCTGTAAAATTGATCTTTTTTAATGCTTCCTGCCAACAAGGTAGCATAAATATTGCGATGTTGCTGGTATGTCTGATAGTATCCCTGAAATATTTTTTTACGAAATTCCCTATTCTTATTTCTTAGCAGGGTAATGAAATTACTATGGGTAATAGGAGTTATTATACCATTTTTATCTCTTATTTTGGGAAAACTAAGATCAGCATAACTAAGTAATTCAAAGGAATATTCAAAAACCTGTGCCATTTCTCCCGTACGTGAAATAATTCGTTCTTCCTCCGGAGAAAGTATATGCTCTTTCTTTCTGTAAATATCTTCCAGGTAGTGTTGATAAACTTTTAACTGTTTATTCCCCTGTAACCATTTTTTTAACTTACCCTGTTCTAAGGATAGAATCCCCGGTTCGATAAAAGAAAGGCTTTCCTCTGCTTTAACTAACAGAGTGGAGGCTTGATAAAAAAATGACTGGTAAATATTATTATTATTATCTTCATCCTTACGCATATGAGCATAGGTATATATTTTTTGAAGTAATGTAGAAATTTTATCCTTCAATTGCAGACATTTAAGAAATGAATCTACTTCCCGGGTAAAATTAGGTTTTAATGCTAATAGTTTACTAAGTAATTCTTCTATTTTTAGACAATCCTTTTGCCATTGCTCATCTTTTTCATAAAGAGAATCAATATCCCAGCGAAACTTATCAGATATCTGGCTTCTGGGTATTATTTTGCTTTTTTTGTTGGAAGCTTTTGCCATAGAATCCTTCCCCGGGTGAACTATTGTAATAGTATATCGTATAACATATACCGTGTCATTTGATTTAAAGTTTTCGGTTCTCGGTTTTTGGTTCAAATCTCATTATATTTAACCAACACATAGGTTACACTGTTTACACCTGCTGTTTCTTTTTTACAGTATAAAATGATGATGATACTAAGTCAATTTTACCTATGGGAAAATCACTAAACCATACATCTAAGGTGTATTCATCTTCATAAGT
>JAQUNC010000021.1 GCA_028717805.1 Atribacterota bacterium | reverse complement strand
AAGTAGAGTGGAGATTTAACCACCGTAATGAGAACCTTGTTATCCTATTAAGGAGGTTTCTGAATCAACAGATTTCCATTGTCAAAGAACAAATTTAGTGCAACTTTGGTTATGCATTACCAAAAATAAAAACAGTTTTAGATGCCTGTTTTAAAAACAATATTTTATTGCTTTTGGCAAAAAAGAAACAATAATATAGGGTCAACAACACTATTTTACATTAAAAAAGTAATCCGGTTATAATTAATAAGATAGCCAATCCAAAGAATAAAACAGTCATTATTATTTTTATCGTACCAAAGTGTCTCTTATTTAGCTCTGCCCATTTTTGGGAACTAGTTCCCCAGTAGGTAAATAAAAAGACCAGGATTAAGGGTACTACAAACATAAAATTGTAAATCAAGAGGTAAATTAGAGCATTGGCTCTAAGCTCTGGAACATTACTGATGAAAATGAGAGTGGGTAAATAAATCTGTCCGGTACAGGCTAATTCTAAAATAGAGACCATAAAACCAGTTATCGCAGCCATGATAACAAAATTATGTGTTTTGACATTTTTTCGTATGGTGGAATGAATCATCTGCTTAATACGGGGAGGCAGCTGTAGAGTAGCATCGCCGGTCTGTCCGGTTCTCTTATATTTCAGATAATCTAACAAACTGAGTGTCCCCAAAATAATACCGATACCGGCAGTAACAAAGATAAATATCTGTCTGGCTAAAGGTAAAAAGGAAAGGGTGGTTACCACCCTTAATGCTCCGGCACCAATCAGAAAATAGGTTAAGAAAATAGCCAGCGTAAACATACTTCCAACCAAAAGCAATTCCTTCCCGGTTCTCTTAATTAAAGCTAGGTAAGAAATAAAAAAGATGATGGTGGCAAAGGCACAGGGGTTAATGCCATCAATGAGCCCACTAACGGCAATAGCGCCTATACCGAATGATTGGAAACGCTCAATAAGGCGCTGTTGAACTGAGGTAGGGTCTTCTTCTGTTTTTTCCCAGGGCGGAGGCTCCTCTACCTTTATCTGTTCTATCTGGTTAACGATATTATCATAGTTAATTTGTTCTCTTAAAAGAAAACTATCACCAATATAAATTAAAGGGACCAGTAATCGATCATACTCGGGTACTCCGTATATCTCTCCCAACTGTTCGGCGAGTGCTATACCCTTCGTTGTAGAGATATCAAATTTTCGGATTTCTACCTGAGGGTATTGAAAGGCAATCTGCTCCAGTAACCTTGCTGCTCTTTCACAATCATGGCAGCCAGGCTCAAAAAAATCAGCAATATAAATGGGTATTTTGGATGAAATATCCTCACTGATTTCTTGACCCCAGGCAGAGAAATTTAGCATATTTAAATTAATGGCTAAAAACAGTAACAACAAGAAAATAACAGTAATATTACGACTATTATTAGGATTAGTGAAAATTGTATCTTGATAAGTTTTCTTCATTTGCAATTCTCCATTATTGTTCTAAAATAAACGGCAATATTACTTTTATTATACATATTTTATTTTTTGATAGCAAAAAAACTTGGTCTAGGAATTATCTCAACATTACCTCTGGCTTAATATCACAAACACACCTGGGGCTATACTGCGGTAATTTTAGGAATCTAAGCAGTTTTTATCAGAAAGTATAGCATAAATTTTTGCTAATCTCTCCATTAGGAATGATCCCTCCTGAGTTTTTAGCTTGCTTGCTCTATAGTAATACTATTATTATCCTTGTCAATATAATTTTTTAGTTTTTAAAATGATTTTAAAGATTTACTTATTTAGTTAATATAGTGAGTAATTTTATTATAAACTAGCTTAATTTTAATGAAATTTTTACTGAAATATTATATAATATTGATAAGACTATAATCTTTAACCTAATAGTAAGGAGAAAAAATGATAAAATTAAAGAACAAAAGAACAACTTTTAGTAATTTCTTCAGAATATGTATGATAACTCTTTTTGTTTCTGTTCTCTTTTTTGCTTCCAGTCCTGTTCTGGCTCAATACAATACCGGTTCACCGGTACCAGATTTTGCCCTGGAGACACTGGATGAAGAAGTCTATCAGCTTAACCAATTTTCAAATAAACAACAGCATCTTATACTTTGTTTTGTACATAGCAATGAGCCTTCCTCTATTGCTAAATTAGAGGATATGGTAAATTTCTTTAACGATTACCAGCCTCGGGAAAGTTATCAGATTATTGCCATTATCTGCCAGGATGAGCTTATAGAAGTGATACAGGAAAGGCTATTTAACCTGAAAGAAAAAACAGAAATACCTCTTATTATCCTGTTGGATGTAGATGGAAAAGTAAATGCCAGCTATGAGATTGAAAGCTATCCTACTATACTCTTACTAAGATCAGACCTATATGTCAGAAAGGTATATAGCCGCTTTACAACCAGGCAGGAAGCTAGCTTCTATCAATACCTAAAATTTATCTTTACCTCTCAAAAAATTAATAATAAAAGCAGTGGTTGCGATGGCGGAGTCTGCCCTCCCCCTCCAGGATTTGAATAATATACTAGAAAGGTAAATAAATGTCTTTTATTAGTAGAAAACAAATAATTATTTTATTTGCTATTTGTGTACTGTTAATAAATTTAGCCGGTTGCAGTAAGACTAAACAGGCAAAATTGGTATTATCAGAAGAAAACTGGCATTACGGAGAGGTTATGCCTGATCAGATAGTCTCTCATCAATTTACTTTAAAAAATGAGGGGGAAGATAAACTAATTATTGAATCGGTTTATTCATCCTGTGCCTGTGTCAGCCTGGAGCTGAGTGAAAAAGAGATACCAGCTGGAGGAGAAACCCAACTTAAAACTACCTTTGATCCTTATGGTTATGAAGGAGATGTCAGCAAGTATATTACCATTAAATCCAATGACCCAGAGCATCCAGAAAAAAAAATTGATTTGACTATCACCGTCGCAAGACTTCCTAATCCAGATATAAAACTATCACAGCAGACCTTTGTTCTAGGAAATATTAGCGGACAAGAACAATCTGTTCTTCAATTTACCATTACTAATACCGGCGACGCCGATCTAGTGATTGAAGATATAGTTGTAGAAGATATATTCAGTCATAATCTGAAATTACCCCTTACCATGTCCCCAGGAAAGCATTATCAGGCAGAGGTATACCTCTCTACCAGCCAGTTGAAAGAGGGAAAGTTCCGTAAAGCAATACGCATTATGACCAATGATCCTCAAAATCCAATGGTATTCTTACGCATAAGCGGGATTAGGTCTTAAATATTATTCTCTTGATGTACAGTCTTTTTTAATTACCATTCCTACCTTTCGGAGAGGAAGAATAATTAGTAATAACTCTGGCTAATCTCTTAACCCCCTCCTCAATATCTTCTAAACTAGGATAACAGAATGATAACCTCATAGTATTTTTTCCTTTTCCATTGGCATAGAACGATGAGCCACTGACATAGGCTACTTTCTCTTTTATTGCCTCATAAAGCATGGTATCTGTATCTAGGTATTCAGGAAGAGTCACAAATACAAAAAATCCTCCTTCTGGTTTAGTCCAGGAGGCTTCTGCTGGAAAATATTTTCCTAAAGATTCTACCATTACATCTCGTTTCTTCTTATAAATTAAGACATTTGACTCTATGTTCTTATCAATTAATCCCTCATTGCAATATTCATAAGCAATCAATTGATTAAGAATAGAAGTACATAGGTCAGTTGCCTGTTTTAAAATAATAATCTTTTCAATTATTTCTTTATGACCGGAAACCCAGGCTAACCTCAAACCAGGACATAGTATTTTAGAAAAAGTACCTAAATTTATTACATAACCTTCATGATCTAAAGAAAATATCGAGGGAAGCGGAGTCCCTTCAAATCGGATTTTATCATAAGGATTATCTTCTACAATAATAAGATTATAATTTTTTGCAATTTCCAGAAGTTTTTTCCTGCGAAGTAAGGACATAGTAACACCAGCAGGATTTTGAAAATTTGAAATTGTATAAACGAACTTAGCCTTCTTACCCTTGCTTTTAATTGTAGCCAGCTTATCTTTAAATATTTCCATACTCATACCATCTTCATCCATCGGAATTCCAATTATCTCGGCTCCATAACTGCGAAAAGCATTTAATGCTGCTAAATAGCTGGGTAATTCTACCATAACTATATCGCCGGGATCTAAGAGCGCTTTGCTAACTAAATCCAAACCCTGTTGTGAACCAGAAGTTATAATAATATTATCTGTAGTAAATTTTTTAGCATCCATTTCTAACCATTGAGCTAAAAATTCTCTTAATTTCAGTAATCCTTCTGTACTGCTATACTGTAAAGCGAGAGAGCTATTATTAGCCAATATTTTTATGCATATCTCTTTTATTTCCTCTGCCGGAAATGTTACCGGATCAGGCATTCCACCTGCTAAAGATATTACATCGGAACTCTGAATAATTTTCAAGATCTCTCTAATTGAGGAAGCTTTACTCTGCTGCGCTAACTTTGAAAATAATATTTCATTTTTAACTGATGGCATTACTCTACTCCTTTTATTTTATAATTTTATTTGTATCAGCAAACAACACCCCGTAGGTAACTGAACTACTGGTTCTTTAATTATATAACTTTCTTCTAATTTGATAAATAGAATACCCTGAATTTCCACAATATTCAAATCAAAGTAAAAATAATGTAAAAAAAAACAGGATCAGAATTTGAAACATAACAAAAACAAAAAATGATGTTTTAAAATCTGATCCTGTTTAACTACTATTTTTATATATTTAAATATATTAAAAATTCAGCTTTTAGCACTTAATTTTCTTAAATAAAATCTGTTTCCTTCAAATTCTATTTCAACTAATTGACCTTTATTAATTAATTTAAGGATAACCGACCAATCAGATTTAGCCCGTTTTAAAAAATCCTTCAGTGCCTCTTCTCTCATAGGATGAACTGAGGTGATACTTAAAATATCTTCTTCTACTTCACCAGTAAAGGCAAAAGCATTTCCCTCATAACCGATAAGATATTCTACCTGATTAATTCTTTTTTTAAAGATATTATAGCTCTGATTAATTACTTCTTGTGATGGTGCTAGAACCCATCTCTTTGCTGGTGGTCGAATAGGCATTGATAAATAGGCCCTACCTGGATTAAGCCGGGCTAAAAAATCAGCTACTCTCTCTATATGTTGGCTATCATCATTAATATTTTGAATTAACATTGTTTCGGTTATTATTTCCCCATCAAAAGTTCGGGCAAATTCTAATATACCATTTAAAATGTTATCTAAATGCAACTTTTTATGCGGTCGATTAATCTTTCTCCATATCTCCTCTTCTACAGAATCTACCTTCAAAGAAATCAAATCTACTTCCTTTAAATTCTCTCTTACTTGTTTCTGATCTATAAGTGAACTATTGCTAATAACAGCTATTTTAATACCTAAAGATTTTATTAATTTAATTTCTTTACCCAAATTAATATCTAAAGTAGGCTCTCCATCTGGTACAAAAGTAAGATAATCAATAGTTTCTCCTTTTTCTTTACTCTTATTTATTTTTTCTTGAACCTCAGCAAAAATCTGATCAGGAGGATAAAAAGTTTGTGGCTCCACCTTCATATGAGAAGTTTTTCCTATCTGACAATATACACAGGCATAAGTACATATTTTGGGGGGAATATTATTTATTCCTAAACTACGTCCTAAACGTCGGGAAGGAATTGGACCAAAGGTAAGCATTATTTCTCCTTCATCTTAAATAATCTTAAATAATTATTAACATTTAGTTGGTCAGTGAATATTTTTATTTGCTAACCGATACTAAACATTATCTATAAAATAAATAATTTCGATTTTTGGGTTAAGAAAAAAACTTGGCTTAACAAAATTCTAAAATACTTTTCGCCAGATATTCCTTATCTCTTTAGTCACTTTATTATCACTGTACTCTACTACTGGTAATCCCTTTACCAGTGCTTCGGTAATTACATTATCAAAATGTATTTTACCACCTACTGAAATACTATTTTGTGCACAAAACTCTTCTATTCTGGAAGAGTTTTCTAAATTAAGATCATATTTATTAATTATTACTACTACCTTCACTCCAAAATGCTGGGTAACTTTTATCACTCTTTCTAGATCATGTATCCCCGAAAGGGTTGGTTCAGTAACCACTATCGCTAAATTAGCACCACTGATAGAAGCTATTAGTGGACAACCGATTCCTGGAGGTCCATCTATGATAATTAATTCTAGATTCTTTTTCTTGGCAACTTCTTGAGCATTCTGACGGACTAAAGCAACTAATTTCCCAGAATTTTCTTCTGCTATACCTAATCTAGCATAAATCAAAAGACCATATTTTGTTTCAGAAAGATACCATTCACCACAATGATTTTCGTTCATTTGAATAGCCTGTTGAGGACAAACCAGGGCACACAAACCACATCCTTCGCAAGAAACAAAGTCAATAACGGTCTGCTCCTGGGATATTTTAATGGCTTCAAAACGGCATAATTCCTGGCATAGACCACATTGATTGCATTTCGATAAATCAATAGCTGGTATTAGTCCGGCATAAAAATCATGTTTCTCTGTTACCTCAGGATGAAGTAAGAGGTAAAGATTAGAGGCATCTACATCACAATCTCCCATTACCTTATTTTTTGCTAAAGCTGCAATACTGGCAGCGAGAACCGTCTTACCTGTCCCACCCTTGCCACTAATGATAACAATCTCTTTCATTTAAATAACCTCTCAATTCCTGTCCTAAACAATCTTATACTGTTCGCTAATATTTTGAAAAAGCTGGATAAAATTCTGTTTATAAGAACGATTCAAATTTACTATAGGCATACCTTTGGAATAAGCTATGGCAATCTCTTTATCCAGAGGGAGAAAAAGTAAGATAGGAATATCATTTTCCTTACAATAATCCTCTACTTTATGGTTTCCGATATCACACTTATTCAAAACCACACCATGAGGAATCTGTAACTTTTGGAGCACTTCCACAGTTAATACAAGATCGTGCAATCCAAAAGGAGTCGGCTCAGAAACCAATATAGTATAATCACTACCTTTTATCGATTCGATAACCGGACAGGAAGTTCCCGGAGGTGCGTCAATAAGTAAAATATATTGTTTTTTTATCTTTATATCTTCGTTTTCCCTATTCTTATATTTTTCTATACCTACCTTCTTAATTTTCTTGATTATAGGCGGTGCCATCGGCTCTCCAATATTTAACCTTCCCCCAATAAAACTAATAGAACCTGATTTGCCCTCCTCTAATATTCCTATCTCTCTACCTTCTTCATTGATTGCCTTTTGGGGACAAAATAGAGTACATGCCCCACAACCATGGCACAATTCAGGAAAAACCAAAACCTTATCCTTAGTCACCGCGATAGCATTATAAACACATACCTGGGCACATTTACCACAATAATTACATTTTTGATTGTCAATTTCAGGAACAGGAATTTTAATTGACTCTCTTTTCTTTATCAATGGATTTAAAAAAAGATGGGCATTGGGTTCCTCTACATCACAATCTAGAAAATGAACATTATTCTTTTGATCTCCAGCTAAAGCTAAAGCCAGATTAACCGCAATAGTGGTTTTACCAGTACCACCTTTACCGCTAGCAACCGAAATAATCATTTAACTTTATCCTTTTTTAAAATTTCATTGTCTTACCATTATAGTACCACATTTAGGACATTTAATACTGGTGCAAGCTATACCTACCTGATGAGGAACAGTCGTACCACAAGAAGGACAAACGCAATTTCCACCTAATCCCATTCCTCCTCCTCCCCGGCGTCCTTGCCCTGCACCTCTACCACGTCCAGTTCCCGGACCTAATCCGGCAGGACCAGTTCCATCTCCTCTTGGCATTTTACTCTCCTTTCTATTTTTTATATTATACTCTTAATGATTATCAGAATGAGTACATTCTTCTTTTTCTATACCATAACCCTTTCCTGCTCCAGGCTTACAAGAAGAAACTCCCCCCTGTAATCTTCCCTCTACAAATTCATTAACTACCTTATTTATCTTACCGCTCACTCCGATAACAGGAGTAATTCCTTTTTCCGCAAATAGCACCTGCGCTCTATTCCCCATACCTCCACAAATTATATATTTTACACCCTTCTCAGCAAGAAAAGCAGGTAAAAATCCTGGTTGATGCCCGGGATTATTTATTTCTTCCATCTTTAAAACCTTTCCATCTTCAATTTCTGCAATGGTAAAGACGGGACATCTTCCGAAATGTTCTGATACTAGACCAGAATCAGTAGAAATAACTATCTTCATTCTATCCTCCTATCCTTCTGATTTTTTTTAACCTTTGGAAAATTTATCAACCTTATCTATCCCTTTTTATGCCAGAATGAGGAGAAACATTGGGATGAGAAACTGCTTGGAAATCACCTGATTTAAACTTATCTAACGCCTCCTGAACTGTACCCACTACACCAGTAATCACTTCTATGCCAGCAGCTTGTAGAGTTTGAAAGGCATTGGGACCGCAATTTCCGGTTAATACTGCTTTTACTCCTCTATCAGCCATTATTTGACCTGACTGTATCCCTACTCCTCCCATACCTTGGGCTGCACTATTTTCTACTGCTTCAAATTTTCCACTATCAGTATCTATTAAAATAAAGTAAGCACATCTTCCAAATCGAGGATCTACCTGCGATTTTAAGTCTGGACCATTAGAGGTAATTGCTATTTTCATATTGCACCTTCCTTTTCAATGATTAAATTTTTTATCAATAAAGAAACTATTAGATGCATTCCTTACTCCTTTATTTATTTACTCATTTTTCTAATTCATTCGTAATTCTATTAATTGCTTCAAGTTGTTCCTTTATAATTTTTGTTTCTTCTGTTAATATCTCATCTCCTTTTAAAGCTTCATTAGCTATTGGTAAATACTCCTTTCTATCTTTCAATTTATCTTTTATATAATGATAACCATTTTCAATAAATTATGAAAAAAATATCTTAATTCTTTATAGTTCTACATTTTTTACATAATCCATAAAATTGGATAGTATGATTCTTAATTTCAAAATCATATTTCTTTGCTAATTCTTTCTCAGTTTTTCTAATTAACTCCATTTCTTCCTCTACAAAATCATCATAATCTATTACTCTTCCGCAATTGGTACATATCAGGTGATGGTGGTGCGAGGTATCTTTATCTCCATGGGATAGCTCATACCTAGCTCGACCATCCCCAAAATCAAACTTGAAAACTAATCCTATCCTAACCAATAATTCTAATGTTCGGTAAACAGTAGTAAGACCTATAGTCGGATATATTTGATGTACTTTTAAGTAAATTTCTTCTGCACTTAAATGTTTTTTTGATTCATCTAAAACCTGCAAAATAATCTGACGCGGTACAGTTATTCTATAACCACCACCTCTAAATTCTCCGTGCCACCATTTTCCAGGTCCACTTCCACACCATCTTCTGGGCATATTGATAATTCCTTATTGATAATGATTTTCATTAATATGATACATAAAATCATTTAACTTGTCAACAATCCCTTTCTTTTATGTGAATTAAAAATTAAAAGTGAACTCTTTTTAGCTGATTTAAAGTTTAAAAGTGAACATAATAAAGCTATAGTCTAAAAAGATGAGAGGTTTTTGTTTATGGTTTAGTTATAAGAAAGGGATAATATTCAGATTAAAAAATATTAAATGTTATCTGGCTAAGAACAGATGATTAGGTATAGAAAGAAGGAAGGCATAACTTCTGTCAACATTAGCCGGATAAGGTATCAAAATATCTATTTTCCCAAGCTAAATAAGCTAAATTATTTGATAAAATGAACTATCTCTGAAATTGGCTTACGCCTTTTAATTCCAGGGCTATCTGCTGGATAGCCTATAGGTGTAAAAGCAATAGGTTCCATATCTAGAGTTAGATTAAGAAATTTCCTAGCAGCATCGGGATTAAAAGCACCAATCCAGCAGGTTCCCATTCCCAAATCTGTTGCGGCAAGTATGATATGATCCATAACTATAGCTGAATCCACATCTACATAATTTTTACCATCTCTGCGCACCCAACAATCTTTTGGTATACCACAAATACCTACCACATAGGGAGCTTGAACAAACCATTCCTGTGAGCATATCTTTATTAATTTATCTTTAAAATGTGCGGTTTTAATGACAAAAAGCTGAAAACTCTGCTTATTGCATGCAGTAGGTGCTAGATTAGCCGCTTCCAGGATTTTGTCAATAATTTCAGCAGGAATATCATCAGATTTATAGGCTCTTACACTATATCTTTTTTTAATTAATTCCTTAAATTCCATACTAAATTCCCCCTTTTCTTATTTGTGGCTTCTATAAAGAATATATTTTTTATTTTGACCTTATGTAACTAATAACTACTCCAGGATTGCTTTTTCAAACACTATATTTATATAAATAATAAAACAGCTACCAACTTTTTCAAATATTGTGTCACCATTTTTCTTCATCCTATGTTTCACTATCTTTCGCATATTTTCCATAAAGGTGTAATTCTCGATTATTACTTATTCTTCTGACAATGACAACCAGCAGTAAGCATTGCTATTCTTATTAAATCTTTCCTGGTTCAAGGAATTAATCTTTTTTCATAATTCCACTATTCCTTACAGATAATGTGGATCTTCCCAGAGAAATTAAGGAAGGGTAAAAATCAAATTTTACTAAATTATAACTTTTCCATACAAAATGAAAAGACCTGATTTTGTGATTTTGAATCAGTTTTCAACAAGTTAACCAGTAGAATTTTTTATAGAAATGGGATAAGCATAGGGACTCTCTTTTGATATTCTTTATATTTATTGCCAAATTTAGTAATCAGTAATTTCTCTTCATAACGGGAACTGAAAAAATAGAACAAGCATATCACTAGCCAAATTAGGAAGGCTAAAATAGAAGAGCTTAAAACAACAAGGCTGAAAAACAAGAGTATAGAACCAAAATACATAGGATGTCTTACTATGTGAAATACACCGCTTGTTACAACATCTATTTCTTGCTCAGTTTCTTTGAAAATTATTTTATGGTATTTCAAAATAAAATAACTTCCGATTTTTAAAAATATATCTTTCTTATCTTCTCTTCTTGAAAGAAAATCTGCTTGGTATAATTATTTTTCAATTCTATCACTTTGTTTAATTTCTGGAGGATTCAGTTGTATTCCTGATATTCTTTCCATTAATCCAAGTAGATAAATGTCTGTTTATGATGCTTTCTTAGAAAATCCCGAGTTTCCTTATTCAGGGTAACCTTTATCTCAGTTTAAGGTTAACCAGTTATTTTCCTGATAGGAAAACTTTTCTGATTCTGAAATACCTTTGCGTAATAAAGATGGAGGAGAAGTGGGGCATTTTTTAAAGCTGCCCCCATATATTTTCTTTCTCTCTTCTATAATTTAACTTTTGTTAATCTCTACATCTAATGTTACTTTCTGTCTTTATTTTTCAATGCTGAGTTGTTTTCTGACTTTTCTGGTATTTTTCTTGTGCTTCTCTTGCTTTTTTTGCTCTCTCCTCAAAGATTGGTCTGGATTTCCTATCCCAGTCAGCAGATAGTTCATCCAAGAATTTACCAATAGAACCGGTTAAGACTGTTTCTGCTCCCTCATGAGTGGGATGTGCGCCCGACTCTGCAACAATATCTCTAAGTTCTTGAGGATGATCAATAATAGGGCAGGGCGTCATCAAATTATCAGTAAAGGGTTGGCGTTTCTGGTAAACCTGGAACAAAGGATTTCCTAATACTTCTTTCAAGTTCTTACCCTTGATGTTATCTACTGCAAAGTGAACAAAGGCACAGGGTTCCACCTCACCTTTGGCATTGATATGGAAGTATCGTCTTCCACCAGCAATGCAACCACCAGAAAAGGTACCATCATTCCAAAAATCTGCCAGAAAGATAGGCTTTTTTACCCGTAATTCAGGAATTCGATATGCCAGCATAGCTCTCTGTTCGGGAGTAATCATCATATCCAAATCAGTATCTTTGCCAATGGGAATATAGTGGAAAGACCAACCATAGATGGCTCCCTTTTCTGCCATATGGTCAATAAAGTCATCGGTACCAAAAAGTTCTTCCGCATTCTGTTTGGTTACAGTAACGCTGATGCCAAAGATAACTCCTCTTTCCCGAAGCCGATCCATAGCAGCCATGATTTTGTCATAGGTGCCTACTCCTCGACGGGTATCAGTAGATTCCTTAAATCCCTCCAGGCTTATAGCCGGGCTGATATTACCTACCTCAACCATCTTGTTTGCCATCTCATCATCAATTAAGGTACCATTGGTGTACATCATAAATCCTACATCGGGATGTTTTTTTAAGATTTCAAAGAGATGTGGATAAAGAGTAGGCTCACCACCAGAAAGAACAATAAAATAAATGCCCATTTCCTTAGCTTCTAAGATAATTCGGTCAATAGTATTTATATCCAGGCTATCACTCTTCTTATACTTACCTGCCCAGCAACCTGTGCAACTTAAATTACAGGCACTGGTAGGATCAATTAAGATAGTCCAGGGAACACCTACTCCTAATTCCTTCATTACCTCATCCTGTCTGGGAATACCCATCAATCCCGCATTGACAAAGAAGTTCATAATCATACCATTCTTATAGCTAGGTGCAATTTTGGTAAGTTTGCGAACAAACTGCTGAAGAGCTGGATTAATCTGATAGGCTTTTTTAATGGCGGCAATTTCTTCATGGTGTCTTTCTGTGCGAGCAACTTTATCAGCCAAGTTAAGTACCTTAATGAGATTTTTCTCGGGATCTTTCTCCAGATAATGTATAGCTTGTTTGATAATCTGTTCAGCAGCAAATTTCTTGGCAAAGTTGAAATTAATACCCATTTAAACTCCCTCCTTTTCAAGGCTTTTCCAAGATACTCTTAATCCCAAAAAAATTAATCTTCTATTTTATCTTATCAACCAATCGACAGATAAAGTTGATGTTATCCTCTTGTTCATCTGGAAATTCCTGAGCAAAATCATAGATAGCCATTATCAATAAGCGAATTGTTCTGTCTTTATCTTTATCTGGAATGTCCAGGTCTTTCTTTTCTTCCGCCTTGTAAACTAGATTTCTAATTAACCCCAATAAATAATCCTTCATATGTTCAAAAAGTTCATGGTCAAGTTTTTCCCTTAAGATTACTCTTCCCAGTTCTTTTAATCTTACAATCTCATTATATAAGGTAGCAATAAAGTTATATCTATCTTCTTTGCTCTCTTCTATCATCTTATCCAGAACAGCATAAGTCTGTTCCAGGCTCTGTCGGAAGACATTTAAGAATAAATCCTGTTTGTTAAGAAAGTAGTTATATAATGTCCCTACCGATAAACCTGCTTCTTGAGCAATCATTTTCATTGTAACCTGTTGGTATCCCTTCACTGTAAATAAATAAAAGGCTGCCTGATAAATCTTTTCTATTATTCCATCAATGAATTTTGGCATTTTGGTACCTACCGATTTTAAATGAACTTATATTCACTGAATCTATGTTCATAATAATATAAAGAATGGATTTTGTCAAGTCTGATATTATTCTTGAATTAGTTTTTATAAAGAAGATATTTTAATACTGGGAGCAGAATTGAAATACATAAGAAAATATTCGTTCAGAAAATCACCAGTTTAGTGGTTAAAATGGTATTGAACATGCAATTTACCAAACATCAAATATGTTATAAGGTTTATATGGGAATAATTGTATGAAATTGCCATAACCTAATTTCAGAATGTTTCATCAAGACAATCTTGTTGTGTATAATGTTTCATGCACATTTTGTTTAGCTCATACCATTAAATGTTAAAAAAAGGATTGGGATTTAATTCTAATCGTTGTAAAAGGAAGAGGGTCAACACTATAATATAAACTACCTATCTTTGTTACAAAAACTGAAAATAGAAAAATAAAAACTTTAATGTCACTGCTAGTAAATAAAGCGAGAGAAGCAGTCTCATTTGGTTTTACCCGCATAAAATAAAATTGAAAGCTGAAAACTAATTCTCTACGATTTTATCAATTACTGATAACTATAACGGTGCTATTCATAGCGCAACGCATCTACTGGATTCATCTGTGCTGCCTTCATAGCAGGATACAAACCAAAGAAAATACCTATAAATAAAGCAAAACTAAAAGCTAAAATAATAGAGATACTCGATATAACAAAGGGCCAGTTTCCATATTGAGATAGAAAATAAGCTCCCATCCAACCAAAACCAATCCCCACTACCCCACCTAAACTACTTAAGCTTAAGGATTCCATTAAAAATTGGAATAAGATGTTTTTATTCTTGGCACCTAATGCCTTACGTATACCAATTTCTCTAGTACGTTCGGTTACAGAAACCAGCATAATATTCATAATGCCTATTCCACCCACTAAAAGTGAGATAGCGGCAATGCCCCCTAACATCATACTCATAGTATTGGTAACTGAATTTACTGTATCCAGAATTTCATCCTGGCTCATAATTCTGAATCTTTCCTTATTTTCATCTTCCAGATATTTTATCAAAAAGTATTCTATTTCTTTCACTGCACTCATCGCTCGCTCAGAGGAATAAGCCTGGGCAATAAAAGAATCTGCATATTTATGGGTAGTTAATCTATCCATAGCTACCGATAAGGGGATATAAGCTCGTTCATCCAAGTTACCAGCCATGGAGCCACCCTTTTCCTTCATCACGCCAATGACTGTAAATTGGAGTATCCGCCCATCATAATTAAGTCTTACTGTTTTACCAACTGGATTCTCATTATTAAAGAGATCTATTGTCAGTTGATAACCAAGGACAATAACCTGGCTTCTTTCCCTATCATTTCCTTCACTGATAAAAATTCCTTTATCAACCTCATAATTATTTACTTCAGCATAATTAATCCTGGTGCCAACTATAGTAGTATTTACATTTACCTCATCGGCAATCAATCTACCATTGACCTGTTTTACCGGAATAACCTTTCTTACTGAAGGACAGAACGCTTCCAGATGTTCGGCTAATTCCAGAGTAAATTTTTGCTGAGAACTGACACCACTTATCCTCCCCCATTGACCCCTGGGAGTCCTTGGAAAGATACTAATCATATTTGATCCTAAATTAGCGATATGAGAGGTAACTTGCTGGGTAGAACCGGTCCCTACAGAAACAATAGCAATAACTGCGCCAACGCCAATTACAATTCCCAGCATAGATAAAAAGCTGCGCATTTTGTTTGTCCATAGACTTTCCAGAGCCATTTTCAAGCTTTGTAAAATCATGCTACTACCTCAACTTCATTGATTAATCCATCTCTTAAATGTATTATTCTCCTCGCGTAACGGGATATTTCCAGTTCATGGGTAACCAGAATAATAGTATTGCCTCTTTGATTTAAATTTTGAAATATTTTCATAATTTCTTTTCCGGTTTTTGAATCAAGGTTGCCGGTTGGCTCATCCGCTAAGATAATAGAAGGATTGTTAACTAAAGCCCTTGCTATAGCAACTCTTTGCCTCTCACCGCCGGAAATCTCATTAGGACGATGTTGTGCTCGGTTACTCAATCCCACATCCTGTAGAGCTTTTAAAGCCAGGCTTTGTCTTTCTCCAGTAGATACACCAGCATAGATTAACGGAATTTCTACATTTCTAATATTGGTGACTCTGGGCAATAGATTAAACTGTTGAAAGACAAAGCCTATCTTCTTATTACGAAATAATGCCAGTTGATTATCATTCAATTTAGCAACATCCTGATTGGTAAGAAAATATTTTCCTCCGCTAGGATAATCAAGACATCCAATAATATGCATTAAGGTAGACTTTCCTGAACCAGAGGGACCCATTATAGAAACAAATTCTCCTTCCTCTACTTCAAAGGAGACTCCTCTTAATGCCTCCACCTTAACCTTACCCAGATGGTATACCTTCTTTAGTTTTTCTGTTTTCATCACAATGCTCATCTCTACCTCACCATAGGAATAGGTCCAGGTCCCCCAATAACTCCAAATCCACCTCTGGCACCCTGGGAAGCAGTGTTAATCTGATAACTATTGATAATTATTCGATCTCCTTCCTGTAAACCTGCAATTATTTCCTGATAGAATCCATCAGTGATACCTTCTCTAACAGGAGTGGAAATGGCTTTGCCACCCTCTACTTTTAACACTACACTTCCATGATCACCTATAGATATAGCGGTTACGGGAACAATTATGGCATTCTCAATCATATTAACAATAATCTCAGCAGTTGCTGAAAACCCGGGTTTAAAATATGGTGATACTTCATCCATACGTAAGGTCACCGGAACAGTAACTACACCACCTTCCATTATGGCGTATTCTGCAACCTCTGCCACTTTACCATGAAAAATCTGTCCTTTCAGGATATCGAGTTCAATCTCTACCTTTTGTCCCACTGTTACCTCTAAACAATCTACTTCACTAATTGAAGCAGCCACCTCATAGAAAGAATCATCAATCAGATACACTACATCATCCGTGCCTTCAATGAAATCTCCTTCCTCTACAAAGATATCTACTACTTTCCCGGAAAAAGGAGCCCCTAAAGTTTTGGATTCATATCGATCCAGTGCCACTTCCATAGTTAATTTCTTTTCTTCAATCTGAGTAGGAGAACCAGTAATTTTAGCCAGTTCATATTCATTCTTAGCCTTCAGGTAATTGAGGTGTTCCTGTTTATCCTCCAATTTTACCAGTTTCTGTCCTCGTTCAACTATTTCCCCTCTTTTTACCAGTATTTTTTCCACCATACCACCGGCTGTTCCAGTAGTGGCAAAGCTTAAATATACTTCGTTAACTGGTTTGATATAACCGCTGGTCGATACCGTCTTTTTAATATTACCTCTTTTTACTTCAATTACAGCATTGGAATCAATATCTTCAGAATAAACACTTTCACTACTTATTACTCGATAAGAGTTAAGTACCGGCACGGGTAAGCTATCCCTGAAAATATATAAACCACTACTAATCACCAGAATTATGATAAACCAAAGTAATAATTTTTTCTTTCTCATCTATTATATTTTAAACTCCCTTCTGTAAGTAGCCAATAAATTGGGCTAATTTCAGCCTATCAACTAACCATTGGTCAAGAGACTGTTTTACGCTTAATTCTTTTTCTTTTAGTACTAACAAGCTATTTTCCCATTGAGTTAAGCTGATAGCTCCCTGTTGGTATTGTTGTTCCATTATTTTAACTTTATTTTGTTCTTTTTCCAAGGACATCATCTGGGTTTGCAAAACAAGCTGGTTATATTGGTCCTGGTCTAATAATTGTTCGGCTTCTAATTTTAGTATTTCTATTAAATAATCTATATTTATATCTTTTCTTTTAATATCTTCTTCTTTTTGTTTTACTTTAAGCTCCTGCGCACCTCCATCAGCTAAGTTAACTGCAAAATCAATCATAACAAACCAATCACTATCAGGATAAGTATAGCCACCAGAAAGATTTATTATCAGCTTATCAGCATCTTTAGTCCATTGCAACTCTTTGAGTAGTGCTTCCTTTTCCAATAAACTATTTTTGACCTGATAATTTTCCCGTAGAGCTTGTTCAACTAATCCATCACCAGCATGACTGGTAATGGGGAAATTCTCCATTTGATTGAGAAGAGGCTTTAAAAAATCGGCATCTTCATCAAACCTCACTGTGGTCTCTTCTGGTAAATTAAGCGAAAGAAACCATTGTTTCCGAGCCTGTGCAAGCTCTTGGCTTGCACTCCAGTGTCTATTTTTTATCTCTTCAACGGCTATCCTTGCCTCTGTTTCTTGTTGATAACCACCCTCACCTAATTCTATTTGCGCTCTTACCCTGGTTAAATCTTCTTCTGCCAGTTCCAGTTGCCTGGAAACTATATTAACCTGCTCCTGCAACCGAATTATATTTAAATATTTCTGGATAAATTCAATCTGTTTTTCCATTTCTTTCCACCTTAACTCTTCTAATTTCATCTGTAGGTTGTTCTCCAGAGAATAAACCTGCCTTTCCTGTTCAGTCCAGGTCTCCGGGTAAAGTTTTTTATCTAACCTGATACTGGCATTTACTTCATTAACCATATCTTCCAGGAGATGGTTAGTTAAGTTTTCCGACTGCCAGGTTACCTGGCTGGTAAGGCTCAAATCATAGGCTAATAACTTTTTTGCTGATAAATTAAGCTCAATATCAGGAGCAAATCTATTTTCTTCTGCCTCTATAAGATAAGAATCACTCTTTCCCCCAAAACGCCAAATAGGAGTTATATTCAAATCAACCTGGAAAGACTTTTCTGCTTCCAGTATTTCCAGATTACGTTTTATATCTTCTATGCTATAACGAAGGCTTTGTAAATCATGATTGCACTCAACGCCCCACTGCAAAGCTTCTTCTGGACTAATTTCTCTGGCATAATTTGTTCCTGAATGAAGTAACAATAGTAAATATAGTATAACAATAAAAATAACCTGACATCTATTTCTTATTAAATGTGAATATCTCATTACTTTATCTCTCCTTCATCCAAAATACCTATTATTCTCTGTAATTCCAGATAGGTTTGATAGTATTGCCGGACTGATGAGATTAAACGATATTCGGCATCCAGAACTCCAATGTCAGCTGAGAGCAATTCATCAACTGTCCGTAAACCAGCCTGTACCTGTCTATTAATGATTAATTCATTTTCCTTCATCTGCTTTAAACTCTGCTCACATAACAGAATATCATTCTTGCTTTGCTGGTAATTCTGCCATCGGGTTAATACCTGAAAATTTAATTCCTGTTCTAATATTGACTTTTCCAATTTGACAATCTCCAGGTTATTTTCCAGTTTTACTATTTCCAATTGAGGTTCCCGATCAATTCTGGCTTTCTCCAATCTTATCCGATTTAACTCTACTTCAATCACTTTACTTTTCAGGATAAGACTATTTTCTCGAGACTTCGACAGTGCAGTAGCCAGATCTATTTCCGGAAGCTGTGGTATTTCTATGGCTCTTACTGAAATTTCGGTCTCCTGTGTTAGGCCTAAATTATTTTTTACTTCAATCAGTAATTGTTGGTAATCCAGCTTTGCTTTTTCATAAGAGAATAAAGCATCATAATAGGCATTCCCCTGCTGCAACAGGTCCAGATCAATACTGTACCCGGTAGTAACCTGTGCCTCTACCTCTGATAAAACCGCTCTTTCCAATTCGACATTCTTCTCTTTACGTGTAATATCTTTCGCTGCCAACATTAATTGAAAATAATTATCTACTACCTGAATAATCAGCTCGTCTTTCTGATTCTGGAAGGTATTCTGTTGTTGTAAAATATTCAACTCTTTTTGTCTGTTGAGCATTCCAGATTGAGCTAATAAATTTTCTGCTTCTAACTGAGAGGCATCCAGCTCAACATTATCCAATTGGTAGCTGGCTTTTTTAAAATTAAGGTTATTGGAAATTGCCAGATCAATCATTCGAGAAATATCGAGAGCAATCTTCTCCTGTGCTAGGACTGGACAGTAAAAGATAGCTATAGCCAGAAAAAGAATATAACCGCCTATTAACCATTTGTTCTTCATAGAGAACTCCCTTCCTGAAAATTTAGATGAATATCATATTTTCAATTACTCTGTTATTATATAGGGTAATTTTAAAAAGGAGTTAAAAAAAATCTTAAATTTTTATAAAAATTGCTCTTTCTTATTGACAAAAGAATAATCGCCCTTATAATATATTTAGCTAGCTAAATATTTAATAGTATAGAAATTTTTTAAAATCTTAATACTATTAAATATTCTTTTTATATAAGATATCAATACGTGTTAAATTAGATTTATGATACAAAATATTAAAGACATGGTATTCAAGAGAAGGATCCCTTGAATATTTTGGGTATTTATTTTTATGGAACAAAATAAAGTATATAGCATTCCCAGGCTTATTATGGGAATCGGTCATCATCTGAAGATGCGAATGGATGAAAAGTTAAGCCAGAATAATCTTACTATATCGCAATTTAGGGTATTAGCCTATTTATGGGAACATGGCAAGCAGAATATTAATCAAAAAATGATTCATGAATTTTTGGAAATCAAACCATCTTCCCTGACTAAATTAATCAGATTATTACAGCAAAAAGATTTGATTAGCAAAGAGGCTGATCCAAATGATTCCCGAAACAAAATCATCAAACTTACTGAAAGAGGAATGGAAATAAAAAGGATATGTCTTAAGAATATTGCTGACTCAGAAGCATATCTCTTGCAAGATTTTACCCGGCAGGAAATTAATACCCTTACTGATTTCCTGCTCAAGATTAAGGAAAAAATAAAGCATTAATAGCTTCTTTATGTTTAATGAACCGTAAAGTTGGCCCTTTCTTTCTCTTTATTAAAGAAATTAATATGAATATTAACTAAGCATTTATTTTTAAAAATAGAATATATTCGTGAGGATTTAAGTGAATGGATGAAAAAAGAATAAAAATACTAAGAGATGAACCCCCTTTAAAGGCAATTTTGAGTTTGTCTATTCCCACAATTTTAGGCATGCTGGTTCAGGTATTCTATAATCTTACCGATACCTTTTTCGTGGGAAAATTAAATGACCCTTTTCAGGTAGCTGCCGTTTCGGTAGCCTTTCCTATCTTTATGATGTTGATGTCAGTTGCGGGCATATTCGGATTTGGAGCGGCATCTTATATCTCCAGATTGTTGGGGAAAAAAGATTATCTGATGGCCAAAAAGACCAGCGCAATTGCTTTTTATGCCTGCCTGATTGCAGCGCTATTGGTTACTGTCGGAAGTCTGATTTTTATATCACCAATCCTGAGATTAATCGGAGTTACCCCGGAAACCCAAAGATATGCTTATGAATATCTGTCAATCATATTCCTGGGCAGTACCGTGATGATAACCAAATTTATGCTAACCCAGTTACTTCGCTCAGAGGGAGCAGCAAAGGTAGCCATGATTGGTATGTTTATCGGAACGGGAATCAATATTATTCTCGATCCTATCTTCATCCTCACCTTGGGATATGGTGTAAAAGGAGCGGCAGTTGCCACCCTGATAGGACAAGTAATCGGTTTACTGTATTATTTCAGTTTTTACATAAAAAAGAAGAGTATTATATCCATTCATTGGAAATATTTTTCTTTACAAAAAGAGATTTTTCTGGAAATCTTCAGGGTTGGGATTCCCGCATCCATACACACTCTAATGATCAGTATTGCCCAGACGATGGGAAATTACGTGGCAGCCAGCTACAATGACATGATTGTAGCAGCCTATGGCATTAATCATCGTATTTTTTCCATGTGCATTATGGTTTTAATCGGACTATCAGAAGGTACACAACCTTTAATTGGTTATAGCTATGGCGCCCAAAAAATTAGCCGGCTCAATAAAATTATTAAAACAGCCGGTATTATGGCTACCAGTATCTCTATTTTTTTTGTCATATTCTTCTATCTTTTCGCCGGAAAGCTAATTCAAATCTTTATTAATAACCAACAGGTCGTAACCTATGGGATTCAGATTATGCGCGCCATCATCATTGCTCTACCCTTTGCCGGAATTCAGTTTTTAATAAGAGTTAGCTTCCAGGCGTTGGGCAAAGGAAAGCCCGCTTTGATTTTAGCCTTAGCTCGACAGGGTTTATTCTATATACCTGCCCTTTTTATCCTGAACAAATTTTTTGGATTTTCTGGATTTATTTATGCCCAACCATTTGCCAATATTCTCACTTTTCTGCTGGCAATCACTCTGTTTAATAGGATTAGATGGCAGATTATCAATGAACATCGAGAAGCAGAAAGAAGGGCAGTTGCTACTAAACTGGACGAATCTTATTTAGAAATCTAATTAACTCTTTTTTAGATAAATAGCGGGAAACTCTTATTTTTTAAAAATAGTTTGAGAATTCCCCGCTATTTACCAAAATATCTATTTGTTTATATTTGCTTAAAAGTAATATTTTTGTACTTTATTGCCGAGGTATCTTATTTATTTTACTTTTTTATTAATAATACTTTTAGTAAAGATATTTCTTCTTAGCTAATAGTAAAATCTTTAACTGCTAGTAAAACATTATCTATATATATCCTTACCTTCCAGTCACCGGGCAGGTTTACCGCATAACGATCCCTAATACCAATCCAGTACCAGGAACGATAATTCTGGTAATTTCCTGGTTCCATCCCTAACTCGCCCACATGAAAAATATTACCCTGTGGGTCTTCCCATTCCCAGATAATGTTAAATTCTTCTAAAGAAAAATAATTAAATCTTATCCAGCAAACTACCTTCTCATCCCAGATTGAGAAAGATGAAGTCTCGAAAATTGGATTGTTTTCCTTTACATCTTTACATAAGGATATCTCGCCAAGATATTGGGATTCCTGGACTACCTCTTCCGCCTGAATGGATAGAGTACCTGCTAAAAAGATTATCAGTAAAATACACCAGTATATGTTAAAGATATTTTTATTATTCATTTTCCCCTCCTAAAGATTTTATTTTAATGCCTCTCCTATATTTATACCAGAATTTAAAAATGAAGAATATTTTTACTTTTTTAATTATTTACCATTATTTTTCTTGCTCCAATTTCTACTCCTCAATATTAATTTTATAATTACTTACGTTTTATTGCAAACCATATTATTAAAAAATACATTAAAATATCGCCTCAGTAAGCTCGATTTTACTCTCTAATAATATGAAGCTGATATTACCCTTGATACTCCATATAGGTGCGCCTTTAAACTTTAAATCAGCTAAAAAGAGTTCACTTTTAATTTTTAATTCACACCAGAAAAAATATTATTTGACATATGTTGGGTTTTTTAGTACAATCCATAGAAATTTAATATAACCTAAAATAGAAGACAGTTAGGCAAAGCAATGAACTAAAGAGAGCCAGGAAATGGTGTGAACTGGTAGTTCTACTTTGTTGAAAATCACTTCTATTATCTAAACTGACCATCAAATGAATCCAGTCGCATTTTTAATGCGTTATGCCAATTAAGTAGTATAAAGAAATATTATTTTCTTTATCAAATTAGGGTGGTACCACGAATCCTTCGTCCCTATTTTAATTAGTAAGATTAAAATGGGAAGAAGGATTTTTTTATTTTCGGGAGTATGCCTAGGGTTCCGTTTTTATTAAAAGTCTGGACCAAGTGGCATAAAATGCGTTTCGGATAAAACGTATTACACCGTGGGTAAAAAAGACCCCAGCGGATAGGTCCCAAATTTTACAATTAAGGAACTATCCCTGGGGTTTAACTATATCTATTTATGTTAAATTAAGGAATTAATGTGCTCGATTATATTTTATGGACGGGGATATAATTCCTATAAATTTTTACGCCTTAACTAACTTAGATTAAATAGTATTTATTATAAAAGAATATTAAAAACAAGATATGGAAGAAATTAATAAATATTACACTTGAACTTAATTTTAGGGGTTCTCAAGAGGAAGTAGTTCCCTTGTATATTCTAACAGATTGAGATTTATGGTAATTACTAAAAACAACAAAAATATAAATATCTTTAATAAGGAGGGATGGTTGTGAAACTAAGTGGGACCGAAATTATTGTGGAATGTCTAAAAAGAGAGAAAGTCGAGGTGGTTTTCGGGATTCCCGGAGGTGCCATTATGCCTCTTTATGACACTATTTACCAAAAAGCCTCCTTCACTCATATCTTGACCAAACATGAACAGGGGGCAGCACATGCCGCTGATGGTTATGCCCGAGCAACTGGTAAGGTAGGAGTATGCTTCGCCACCTCTGGTCCGGGAGCTACTAACCTGGTAACCGGTCTAGCTAATGCTTATTTAGATTCTATACCAATAGTTGCTTTCACCGGACAGGTTATTTCGCCATTTATTGGTACAGATGCTTTCCAGGAGGTAGATATTACCGGTATCACTCTACCTATCACCAAGCATAATTATCTAGTAATGAACATTAAAGATCTTGCTTCTACTATCAAAGAGGCATTTTATTTGGCAAAAAATGGGAGACCAGGACCAATTTTAATTGACTTACCCAAAGATGTTCAGCTTGTCCAAACAGATTTTTCTTATCCGGAAAAGGATAAATGCACTGGTTACCGGCCTACATTAAAAGGAAATTTAAATCAAATTAAAAAAGCGACTCTGGCTATTCAGAAAGCGAAAAGACCAATTATTTATGCTGGTGGAGGAATAATCAACTCCAATGCTGCCCAAGAACTACAAGATTTTGTTCAAAAAACAAATATTCCTATCACTACTACTCTGATGGGATTAGGAAGTTTTCCCGAAGAACACTGCTTAGCGCTGGGAATGCTGGGAATGCATGGTACATATTATGCTAACACTGCCATGAGTGAAGCAGATTTAGTTATAGCCCTGGGAACTCGTTTTGATGACCGGGTAATCGGGAGTGCTAAAGATTTCTGTCCTGATGCCAAATTTATTCATGTAGATATCGATCCAGCTGAAATCAGTAAAAATGTTAGAGTAGATATTCCTATTGTGGGAGACCTGAAATATGTTTTGACTAAACTAATACAATTTACAGAATCCAAACCGGAAAAAGATTGGGTAAATAGAATAGCTCATTTAAAACAAAAGTATCCTTTGCAATACCACCATGATGATCAGTTAAGGCCCCAATATATCATTGAAAAACTATATGAATCAACCAAAGAGAATTCTGTTATTGTCACTGATGTTGGTCAACACCAGATGTGGGTTGCTCAATATTATAAATTCAGCTACCCTCGAAGCTTCATCACCTCAGGAGGATTGGGAACAATGGGATTTGGTCTACCAGCAGCTATAGGTGCTCAAATCGGGTGTCCAGAGAAAAGAGTCTTTTGCATAGCGGGAGATGGCGGATTTCAGATGAATATCCAGGAATTAGCTACTGCCATTTATAATAAAATACCCATTGTAGTTTTGATTATGAATAATGGTTATCTGGGTATGGTCCGCCAATGGCAGGAATTATTCTTCGGAAAAAGATATTCCGCAACTAGCCTGGAAGGTAGTCCTAACTTTGCTCAGGTTGTTCAGGTTTATGGTGGAAAGGGAGTAAGGGTTTCCAGGACTGAAGATTTCAACACTGCTCTGGCTCAAGCATTGTCCGAAAGAACCTTTTTCTTAATAGATTGCCTCATTCCATCCGAAGAAAATGTATTGCCTATGGTGGCACCCGGTGAATCAATTAATAAAATGTTAGGAGTGAATGAATCATGAAACATACTATTGCTATTCTAGTTAAAGATCATCCCGGAGTATTGGCACGTGTTTCCAGTCTCTTTAATCGCAGAAGATTTAATATAGATAGTATTGCAGCAGGGCATTCAGAAAAGAAAGGCATCACTAGAATTACCATTGTAACAGAAGGAGATGAGCATATTCTGGAGCAAATTACCAAGCAGCTCAATAAATTGGTTGATGTAATAAGAGTAAGGGATCTTCCCAGGGATATTTCAGTAGAGAGAGAATTAGCCTTAATTAAAGTAAGTACCAAATCGGTTGATCAGAGAACTGAAATCATGCAACTGGTCGATACTTTCCGGGGACATATTGTAGATATTGAGAAACAGGCTCTCACTATTGAAATAACTGGAACACAGGAAAAAATAAATGCCAAATTAAAATTACTGGAATCTTTCGGTATTTTAGAAATTGCCCGTACTGGTAAAATCTCTCTTTCCAGAGGAGCACAAAGAATCTTAAATTAATGGTTATCAATTAATAATAAAAATTATAAGGAGGAACTGTAATATGGCAAAAATTTATTATGATGAGGATGCTGACAAGAGTTATTTACAGAATAAAACTGTAGCGATCATTGGTTATGGAAGCCAGGGAAGGGGTCAAGCTCTAAATCTTAAGGACAGTGGAATTAATGTTGTAGTGGGACTAAGAGAAAATGGTAAATCATGGTCAAAAGCAAAAAATGATGGCTTAAGAGTAGAGAGTATTGAGAAGGTTGTGCAACAAGCAGATATTGTACAGATTTTAATACCAGATGAAATCCAACCACAGATTTGCTGCTTAAACAGGATTCTGGAAAATCTGAAAGAAGGAAATACTTTGATGTTTTCACATGGATTTAATATTCACTTTAAACAGATTATACCGCCTGAATATGTTGATGTTATAATGGTTGCCCCTAAAGGACCTGGTGCCATTGTCAGAAAGATGTATGTTGAAGGGCGTGGTGTGCCCAACTTGATTGCTATATATCAGGATTTTACTGGTCATGCCAAAGATACAGCTTTGGCTTACTCTCAGGCTATTGGCGGAACTCGTGCTGGTGCTATTGAAACCACCTTTCAGGAAGAAACTGAAACTGATCTATTTGGAGAACAGGCTGTTTTATGCGGAGGTGTGGTAGCTTTAATTCAAGCCGGTTTTGATACCCTTGTAGAAGCAGGTTATCAACCTGAAGTAGCCTATTTTGAATGCTTAAATGAATTAAAATTAATTGTTGATCTTATCTACGCCGGCGGAATCACCCACATGCGTGATAATGTTAGTAATACTGCAGAATATGGTGACTTAAAATCGGGTAAACGTATTATTACTGAGGAAACCAGAAAAGAAATGAAAAAATTATTAGCGGAAATACAGAATGGCTCTTTTGCTAGAGAATGGCTTCTGGAAAACCAGGTAGGGAGACCATTCTTTAGCGCTATGAGGGATAAAGAGTCTAATCTTCTCATTGAAAAAGTGGGCGAGAAGATACGTGCAATGATACCATGGATTAAGGAAGGATAATATTTATCTACCTAATATTAATAATATTAATAAATGGAAAAAACAAACTGGTCTATAAGTAATATGGGTATATTTAATAATATCGGAATTTCAGAGAAATTCCGATATTATTAAATCATCTTTTCTAAATAAATTATTCAGGGATATTGAAGGAGAGGAATTCCCCTTGAATATTAGCTTTGACTTTCTGGTGTTAAAGCATTTTCGATAGATTTCAAAACTGCTTTTGTATTAACGGTAGCACCGGATACTGTATCAATCTGCAGTGACTGCTTTTCTTTTACCAGTTGAAATACCTTTTCGCTAAAAGCATTCATTCCTGACCAATCAGAAGCTTTAACCATTTTAATATCAGTTATAGTATGATCTTTCACTGTCACTTCTAACTCATTTTTCCAGCGTCCGTCGGTAAATGCACCTTGATAAACTCCATCTTTTAACTTACTCAAATCTATATCATTAATTACCATCTTCCTATATTTACTCATACCCTGAGTGGCATAGATGAAACCACCTAAACCAATTACTAGAATTGCTAAGACAATATAACCGAGAATTCTTAACATTTTATTTTTGATCCTCCCAAACATTTTTTTACTCCTTAATAGTATTATTAAAATTGATATAAATTATAACCTTCTTCAATTAATTGAAATTTACTTAGTATACCGCGAGAAAAATATATTTGTCTATGATTATTTACCATAATTGCTTCTACATCGGCATAATGACAGAGCAAATTTATCCCTTCTTCCAGTCCTGCTATAAAAATAGCAGTAGATAGTACATCTGCCAGCATTGCATCGGGATAAATAATAGTAACACTATTCAATCCACTATTGGACGGGTAACCAGTAAATGGATTCAGAATATGATGATATTTCCGATTTCCCTCTAAATAAAAACGCTCATAATTCCCGGAGGTGACTACAGAAGTGTCACTAACCGCAACAGTTGCCAGACATTTACCTCTCTTCTGTTCAGGATCTTGTATTCCTACCTGCCATAATTTACCATCTTCTCGTTTGCCAAGTACAGCTACGTTACCTCCTAGATTAACTATTGCGGAATGAAGACGATTTTCCCGATAAAGTTCTATCACACAATTGGCTATATAACCCTTTGCTATTCCTCCCAGGTCTATTTTCTGTTTTTCTTTCTGTAACTTCACTCTGCCCTTTTCTTCCTCTATCAGAATATCCTCATAATTTATCTTTGTTAATGCCTCTTCTATTAAATGGTGGGGTGGTAGCTGTCCTACTTTACCATATTGTTGCCAGAGATTAACCAATACGGCTATGGTGATATCAAATAGCCCCTTAGTGAGACGAGCATATCTCTTTGCTTCTTTGATTACCAGAAGAGACTCTGGAGAAACTGAAGTCCATGCTTTTCCGGCTTGCTGGTTTATTTGGCTTATCTGGCTGTTTATATTATAAAAACTCATTATTTTTTCCAATCTATCAATCAACTTAATTACTTCTTTAATTATCTCCACGGTCTTAGCTTTGGAAGAGCTAATCTTCTGATAAATTAAAGTACCCAATGCATAGCTGAAGTGAGAACATGCTTTATAGTTCAGGTCATCCTGGTTAATATTAATATGAGACATCAGCTTCTCTATTCTTTCTTTTGCATAATTGCCTGTTAATTAAATTCTAATAACATTTGATTGATTATAGCATATATTTTTCATTATAATATAATCAACTAAAAATAATAGCTTATTTAAAACAAAGCCTCATCTGGCAACGTTTCCTTATTCCCGGAACTTCAAGCAAATAATACTGATTTTTCACACTCTAACCTTTTTAACAAAACGAATAGAGCCACGAACGATAACATGTTTAACATACTTCCAGATATTGCCTTTACATATGACCTCAATCTAACTTATAATTATTAATAAACAAATAATAAGAAATCTAAATAGTATGAAAAAGTATTTGTTACATTCAGATAAAAAAATAGAAAAACAAAAAGTATATTTTTGTTCCAAAGATAGTTTGATTCAGGAATGCACAATCTTCCAATATAATCCAGAAGCTATGCTTTTTGTAGATAAAAACAGAAGGGTGCTGGCAATAAATCCCAGATTCAGTCAACTTTTTGATTACCAGTTGGAAGACATGCAAGGTAAAAAAATCGATACTTTTATTTTATTTTCAAATAATGAGCAGAAAAGTTATGTAGATTTTTGGGAAAAGCCCGGTCAACAGTTTTGCATCTCTGATGCCATACTAACCAAGAAAGACCATTCTATTGTGGAAATAGAAATTTCTGCCTCTCACATTTATAGCTCTAGGCAGAATCATCAAGGAGTTTTATTAACCTTTAAGGATATCACCCAGAGAAATGAGAACGAAAAGCTAAACAAGGTCTTATATAACATTTCCAAGGCAGCTAACTCAAATATCTCTTTGCAAGAACTTTATGATACTATTTATCAGGAGCTTAATAATATTATCTATGCTAAAAATTTTCATATTGCCCTCTGGAACAAAGAAAAAGACAAGATTATTTTTACCTATTTTATTGACGAAAAAGATAACTCAGATGAAAAAGCAAATAAACGGGAAGTATTGGAAACTCTGGCTAATTACAATATAAAATATGGCAAATCTCTTCTGGCAAATTATGACCAGATATTAAAGTTTGCTGAAGCAGGGCAAGTTAACATTGCTGATATTGGAACATTGACTGAGGAAACCTCCTGGTTGGGAGTACCGCTTAAAAGTGGAAATCAAATTATCGGATCCATGGCAGTAGTCACTTATGATAAACAAGATAGATATTCTGAAAAAGATATTAATTTAATGGAATTTGTTTCCGAACAGGCAGCCACCGCCATTGAAAGAAAGAGATCGGAAGAATCCTTGCGTCAAAATGAAGAAAAATTCGTTTCCCTCTTCCGAAGCAATCCTCCTGCTACCCTTTATCAGGATGAGGAAGGCACAATATTGGATATTAATCTTAGATTTACTGAATTATTTGGTTATAAGCGGGAAGATGTAATAGGTAAAAATATCGATCAAATCAATTTTTATCCCCCGGAAAAAACAAAGGAAGGTAAGAAGTTAACCAGAAGTGCTTCCCGCTCAACCTTGATTAAATATGAAACTTACCGCAGGTCAAAAGACGGCAGAGATATTCCTGTTCAAATTTCAACATCTCAAGTTAAAATTAAAGACCAGGTTCGAGGAGTTATTGCACTCTATGAAGATATTACCGAGCAAAAACAAAATGAGAAATTGAAGCAAGTTCTCTATAATATTTCTCAGGCTGCCAACTCTAAGATAACTCTTGTTCAACTTTATAGTATTATTCATATCGAACTGAAAAAAGTCATAAATGCTGATAATTTTTATATTGCCCTTTTAGATGAAAGTACTAATGAATTATGCTTTGTCTATTATAATGATGAAAAAGAAACCGATTTCTGTGCAAAAAATATAAACCAAAGAAATACTCTCACTGACTATCTCATTGAACATCAGCAGTCTCTCCTATTAAATTACAATCAGATTCAGGAATTAGTGCTGGAAGGCAAGGTTCAAGATCCGGGAGCTGTTACTAAGGACATATGCTGGTTAAGTGTCCCTCTGGAAACAGAAGGCAAGGTTATCGGAGCTATGACTGTCCAGAATTATTACAATCCTGCTAGTTATTCGGAAAAGGATATTAAACTTATGGAGATAGTGGCAGATCAGGTTGCCACCGCTATTGTAAGAAAACAAAGTGAAGAGAAGATCACTTATATCAGTTTTCATGATACTCTCACTGGTCTATACAACAGGGCTTATTTTGAAGAAGAATTAAAAAGAATGAATCATCCCAGGTTTTTCCCTCTGAGTGTAGTAATGATTGATGTTAATGGATTGAAAGCAGTTAATGATGCCTTTGGACATCACCAGGGAGATGAGTTATTAAAAAATTTAGCTAAAACACTAAAAAGCAATTCTCGGGAAGTTGATGTTTTGGCACGCTTGGGAGGTGATGAATTTGCTATCATTCTTCCTAATGCCTCAATATCAGAAGTGGAAGCCTTCAGTCAGAGAATAAATAATAGTTGCAAACAAAACTATTTCCAACCAGCGTATCTTAATCCTAACATTTCTATAGGATTCGCTACTCAAGAGGGTGCCTTAATTAATTGTGAAGGAATTATAAAAGAAGCTGACCATAAAATGTATCAAAATAAACTATTCAACGCCAAAAGCAGAGAAAAACACCTTCTGAACGCTTTCCTGACCATACTGGCCGAAAGGGATGTACATACAGAAAGTCACGCCCAACGTTTGGCAAATATTTCCTCTATAATGGGTCAAAAAATTGGCTTAAATCATTATGAACTAAATAGGCTTCACTTATTGGCTTTGTTACATGATATTGGTAAAATTGGTATTCCCGAAGAAATTCTATTCAAAGCTGATCCTCTGACTAATGAGGAATGGGAAAAATTAAAAAATCATTGCCAGATTGGCTACCGTATTGCCAAAAATATTCCTGATTTCTCTTCTATTGCCAAAGAAATTTTATACCATCATGAACGATGGGATGGCACAGGATACCCGGTGGGTTTGAAGGAAAAAGAAATTCCCTTGCTCTCCAGGATTATTGCTATTTTTGATGCTTATGATACTATGCAATCCAGTAGAAATTACAAAAAAACACTAAACCAGAAGGAAGCATTGGAAGAAGTAAGGAAAAATGCAGGCAGCCAGTTTGATCCAGACCTGGTTACTATTTTCTTAGAAATTATAAGGTCATAGCTTTATAAATAATATTTTTTATTCCTATTAAGAATTAATTTTGGAATTAATAGTTAATTTTGGTAAAAATAAATTACCCGACAATAGCCGGGTAATTTATTTAGGAGGTTTAAAAATGAAAAAGTTTATTTAAAAAGATATTTTTTAATTGATAAAAATTTTAGCACTTATTTTTAATATGTCAAGGGATTAAGTAATTTTTTAACGTTTATTTTTTCCTGCTGGTGCCAAAACTTCTAATCTGTTTTCTTAGCTGTGCAGAATATTCCGGAACAGCTCCAGAACGGCTAGCCACAAATGCTCCTACCAGATTAGCAAATATTGCTGATTTTTCAGCACCTGCTCCTGATAAAAAAGCAAACAAAAATGCCGCACTGTAACTATCACCTGCCCCCACCGTATCCTGAACCCTTGTTTTAACACCAGGAATAGAATAACAATTATCTCCTTCATAGACCAAAGAACCCTTCTCTCCCAGGGTTAGGCATAAGATTTTTAGCTTGTATTTTGAAGATAACGCCTGAAAGATATCTTCTCTACAGTGGTTTTTACCAAATAATAGTTCAGAAATATTAATAGCCTCTTCTTCATTCAGTTTTAAAATGGTACTAAAATGTAAAGATTGTTCAATCCATTCTCTCTGATAAAAGTTCTGTCTAAGATTGACATCATAAAACATCTCTCTACAGGATAAATTTGACAATAATTCATAAAGAAGATCTCTATTAACTTCTGAACGCTGAGCTAAAGTACCAAAGCAGAAGGCATCCCAGGTCTCTTTTAATAATTTATCCTTAGATTCTTTTCTTAACATAATCTGATCCCATGCTACCCCTTTGTGTATGTTATATTTTGGGTATCCCTGCTGGTCTACATACACCTCAACCTTCCCGGTTGGCAAATCCAGATTAGTGGTAATATACTGAGTATCAAGTCCATACTTTTTGGCAATTCTTAAGGCTTCCCTGCCTAATTTATCTCTTCCTACCGCAGAAATAAATGTTGACTTAACACCCATTCCGGCTAAATGGCAGGCTAAATTGAATGGTGCACCACCTATATACGCCTTTCCTGCAATGATATCCCATAATAATTCACCAAATGATAAAACTTTCATTGTTCTTTTTCCTCTTCACAAATCTATATATAGCTTTTAAATTGGTTGAGCATTGGCAAGCAAATACTTTTCTGCCTGTGGTGACCATAACCCATTAGTTGCTGACAAAATATTAGCCAGTCCTCTCATTACAGGTTCTTCCTTTGCTTTTTGCGGTATTTCGGAAAGGGCAGTAAGATTCATTTTAATATTGGTGTATACTAATTTCTTTCCTCCAGGAATCGTGGGTAAATTAAGAGTGGTTTCAACAACACAGTTTAATCCACCTATGTGAGTAACCATAGCAGCAGGATTAATAACATTTTTTCCCATCATTTCCAGTGCTTCAATCATATTCTCCATATTTCCGCCACTGCTTCCCACCAGATGGGTGGATAAATAATGAATATTATAAAGATTCACAGTTGCATTAAAATGGGTATCTGTGGGACCGGCAAAAAAATTTAAACATCCATCCCTGGCTAATAAGGAATCCCCTAACTCAACAACTTCCCTTATGGGCGCCATAATGAATATGTCATCATACCCTCTCCCTCCGCTTATGCAAAGTAATGATTTGCTTATATCTTTTTCTTTTAGAGGATTAAGATAGATAAGTTTAACTCCCATTTTTTCAGCTTCAGAAACAGAAAATATCTTTCCTGCTCTAGACAATCGTTGGTCGTCAACATCTGTTATTACCAGTAATCCTGGCCTCTTTTTCCGATGCAGTGCATAATCAATCATACCTAAACCCATCGGTCCAGCTCCTCCTATAATCATCATATTCCCTTTTTCTTTTATTCCCATATAATGAATATATTCTCCTGGAGTAGTATGAAAACTGGTATGAAAGGCACCAATAATACAGGACATTGGTTCTGCTAAAGAACCACTATAAAAAGCTTCACCTTTATAATGAAGTAAACAATTCATTTCCATTACCTGATTGGGGATAATTATATAGGTGGCATCACCGCCAATATAAGGGAAAGAATAGCCAGGAGCATCAAGCGTTCCTTGATAATTTAAAGCCGGTTGAATAGCAAATTTCTCTCCGCTATGAAATTCATGCTGCCATTTTTTCCCTACTTCAATAATTTCACCACAAAACTCATGTCCAATAATGGTAGGATTCTCACGAACATTCTCTGGCACCCGCTTGTGTTTTTCACCCTGAATAGCTGCTTTATAAGATGAAAGACATAAACTATCTGAAATAACATGAGCTAATATTTCATCATCCTGCCTAGGAGGTAACTCAAACTCTTCCAGCCGTAAATCATTTTTTCCGTAAATTCGAACTGCTTTTGTTTTCATCGTATTACCCTATTCCATTTATATCATTGATTATCTTAATAAGACCTGCCCACCAGCAACAGGTATCGCCTGACCCGTTTCATACTTCTGTCCGATAACATACAATACTGCTTTTACAATATCTTCACAACTACAACCCCTGCCCAGAGGTATTTTTGATTCATAGAATCGCCTAACATCATCAATATTACGAGCCCTTGGTACTTTGCCACTTTTTAGATATTGTACAAAAAGACCATTTTGGGGATCAGACCAGAGAGGACCTTCGAAAAAATTACCGGGACATATTGCATTTACCTTAATATTATCTTCTAATAATTCCTTAGCAAAGCTTTGTGTTAATCCTATACCGGCAAACTTGCTTCCAGCATAAGCACAATTCTTATAGGAACCTTCTAATCCAGATTTGGAATTAATTTGAATAATATCAGTTATATAATCAGGGTGACCCTTGTTCTGCCAAGCCATTACCCGGGAGGCATATTTGGTACATAAAAAGTAACCAAAGTAATTTACCTTATTGACAAACTCAAAATCCTGAAAATTCATTTCCTTAACACTTTCAGCTTTCAGTACACCTGCATTATTAATAAATACATCTATTCCACCTGTATTTCTAACAATCTCCTCGGTCATTTCCTGTACTGATTGCTCATTGGTCACATCAACGCTTACTGCGAAAGCACACTTTTTATTATAAAGATAATTCAATTCCTCCACCAATTTTGCAGCACCCTCCCTATTAATATCAGCTACAAATAAGAAGGCACCCATTTTAACCAGGTTTCTGACCAAACAGGCGCCAATTCCCTGGGCACCTCCGGTAACTACAATGATCTTTCCTTTTACACTGCTGGTAATCTCATATTCCAGTTTAGCGATACTTTTCTGAGGAACAGGCACATTTATTAGTTCAGTTAAAGGCTCTTTCTGTGTATCCAGACATTCTTGATACGTAGAACCTGAAAATAAAATCATATCACTATCTAATACAATAATATGGGGATGATATTTATGTCCCTTCAGATATTGCTGATAATCCTGAGAAAGTCTTTTTATGATATCATCTTTCTTTTCTAAGAAGGACTCTTCATCAATGAAAAGTTCAATAGTAAGAGGTGGGTTTAACAATTTTCCAGTTCTGGAAAGTTCATGAATTTTGTGCTTGAGCTGTAAAATTTTTCCCGGATTCTTCTCATACTTGATATACCTACCCTTTTCACCATCAAAACTAAGACCTCTAATCAGAGGAATAAGCATATTTAGAAATGAATTTTTCATAAAATCCTCCCGGTGGTAAAGATTAACCAGAGAATAATTTATCCTTCCGGTAATAAATGAGCTACCTTCTCTGGATTATAGGGATCAATTTGTCGGCCAATAGCACCATAAACTTTTAGTTTATATCTTAAGGAATGGTTTCCCAAAGGATTCTGCTCATTAAAAAGAGCGTAGCGTAGATTGTAATTTGCTAATTTCTCATGAGCAATTAAAGCCCAGGTCATATCAATTAAATGTTGAAATGGTGGTTTTAGTATTTCAGGGCAATTAAAACTTTGTCTGGGCTGATTGATATCCACTCCACTTATCTCCATCAAATTATATTCCTGACAGAGCTGCTGTACTTTTTTTAATTGCTGGATGGTATTGCGAGGTGGCATATAGGTTACTGCTTTAAAATCAACACTTTTTATCTCAGTAAATAATTCTTCTAAATAATCATCTTCAAATTTCTGGCTCTTCTTATCGCCAGTAGGAGATTCTAATACATCACCTAAATAGGCATAGGCTGGAATACCATAGATAGAATTAGCAAAATTTATTGCTTCATAAACTGAAATACACTCCTGATAGTCAGGTTCTATATAAATATTTTCCATGAATGAACTCTTTAAAATTCCTAATAAATCATAAAGATAGTGGGGATTATTGGATTCAATTAAGTATAATTTGATTTTTTCTGGAATGATAATTTTTAATTTTCCTTGCAAAAAACTAATCAATTTTTTACCTTTCCCGATTTGCTGAACTAACTTTTTGGCCAGAGCAAGAAGAAGATGTCTCTCGGTAATACTGCCTCCCTCATCAGCCTTAGATAGAGGGAAAACATTCTGGTAATAATCAATTTTTTCAATACCAAAATCAAATAATAATCGATTCATTCTGTCTACCATTAAATAATTTCTGGCATTACGTCTTTCATTGATGGATTTAAGAAATTCTTTTGTTCTGGTAAACTGGCTCTGTGCTATACCATGTATGGCAATATAGGCAATATTTTTAGAATCAGGACTATTTATTTGCCTTCCTTGTACTTTGGTCTGATTAAAATTTACCCTTATTTCAAAACCTACTGTAGAAGATATTCCTATACTTTTGCAGGCGAACAATAATTCTTCACATCCTGCGATAGAATCATGATCCATAATACCAATAGTTTGAAGTCCAGCTTTCCAGGCTTGAAAAGCGGCGCAGGAAGGAGAATAAGGACTAAAAGAATAAATGGTATGAACATGATTGTTAACCTCTTCGCTTTTCTTTCTAATTATTTTCCCCTTTTTTATCATCTTTCCTATCTCGGTAATTGCCTGCAAGCGTTCTGCTTTAGTTGTACTATTTAATTTTTCTGTGAGATAAATCAAAATATCCATATAACCTGACTTTGATTAGTTCTTAATTTAATATTGTGGTGTAAAATATTTTCAGAAGTGGTAAAAATTTATACACCTTGCTTATTTCTCCGAATAATCTCTTTAATACTCTGCTTGGTGGAAACTTCGTGTCCTGGAAGTGGACATATTCGTTCATGGATGGCATCGATAATCCACTCCTTCTGAGGAAAGAATACCTCTTCCAGCTCAGCAGGGGGAGTAATCCAGTTCCTGGAACCCAATACCACAATAGGTCCATCCAGAAGATCAAATAACAGTTGATGGAGATTAGATGCCACTGTATGGAGAAAAGACCCTCTTTCACAGGCATCTGAAGCTAATAATACTTTTCCGGTCTTTTGAGCAGAATTAATCAATTGCTGGTAATCAAGGGGATTAATGAATCTCAAATCTATAACTTCAGCAGAAAGATGATACTTTTCTTCTAACAACTGCGCTGCTTCTAAAGCACGATACAGGGTAGCACCAATGGTAATTATGGTCACATCTTTTCCTTCTCTTCTAACTATGGGCTCACCTTCGTTGATTTCATAATAACCGATAGGAACTCCCTCTTTGACAAATTGTTCTCCAATGTCATATAACCTTTGACTCTCAAAAAAGATAACCGGATCGGTTCCTCTTAAAGCCAGATTTAACATACCTTTGGCATCATAGGGAGTTGCTGGAAACATTACCTTTAAACCCGGGATATGAGCAACTAAAGAAGTCCAATCTTGAGAATGTTGCGCACCATATTTATTACCTACCGAAACCCGAACTACTAGTGGCATCTTCAACACAGCAGCGGACATAGCCTGCCATTTGGAAATTTGGTTAAAAATTTCATCACCTGCTCTACCCATAAAATCACAGTACATCAATTCCACTACTGCCCGTCCTCCGCTTAAAGCATAACCAGCACCAGAACCAACAATTGCTCCTTCTGAAATTGAGGTATTAAACAAGCGATGATAAGGAAGCGATTCGCTTAATCCGCGATACACACCAAATGCTCCACCCCATTCCCTGTTTTCTTCTCCATAGGCAACCATTGTAGGATCCTGAGAAAAACGAAATAGCATAGCTTCAAAGAGAGCATCCCGATAGGTAAACTGGCGCATTCTGGGTACCTCTTTTCCCTTCTCATCAAGATAATAACGCTCTTTCTGGGCTATAGACTGTACGCGTGAATTTTTATTCTCTGGTATTAATAACTCAGGTTCCCGATCATCCATTTTATCCATCAGTTGGTTGGAAAACATAAACATCTCAATCAAGTTGCCGTTCGGTCTGGGTGATATTTCCTCAGAAGAAGCTAATTGAGTAATATGTTTTATCTTTTTTCTTACCCTTTCCTTTATTTTCTGGCATTCCGCATCATTTAAGAAGCCATGTTCTTGCAGATATTTCCGATAACCTTCCAAACCATCTACTGCCTGCCAGCTTTCGATTTCTTCTCTAGACCGGTAGGTAGAAGGATCAGAGGGAGAATGACCGGAAAAGCGATAAGTAATAGTATCCAATAATACAGGTCCTTCTCCGGCTAATAATAACTTTTTTTTGCGTTTAATGGTATCAGCGACTGCTAAAGGATTGTATCCATCTACTCTCTCACTATGTATATTTTGGGGGTTCACTCCTGCTCCCACTCGTGCCAGATACTGAAAGCCCATAGTTTCACCGGAGGTTTGTCCACCCATGCCATAAAAATTGTTAAAAAAATTAAATAATATGGGAGGAGCTCCTCCGATTTTTTTATCCCACAGAGTATGAAATTGTTCCATAGCAGCAATAGAAATTGCCTCCCATACTGGTCCACAACCCATAGCACCATCACCTATACAGCTTATGACTATTCCTGGTTTTCGGTTAATTCTCTTAAAAAAAGCTGCCCCTACACTGATATCCGCTGAACCACCTACAATAGCATTATTGGGCATACTGCCAAATGGGGCAAAAAAGGCATGCATGGAACCTCCCATTCCCCTGTTAAAACCATCTTTACATCCAAATATTTCTGCTAACACTCCATACAGAATAAAATCCTCTACCAGATCTGAAAATTCACCCTGATGGTGTTTTTCCACTACTCTTAAACAGGAACCATCCAGATAGTCTTGCATAACTTGCCATAACTCTTTTTCCTCTAACTTTCTTGCAGCAGTAAAACACTTAGCCAGAATCTCTCCATGGCTACGGTGAGAACCAAAGATGTAATCATCAGGTTCTAAGTTAAGACACATTCCTACTGTTGCCGATTCCTGTCCTAAAGAAAGATGGGCTGGTCCTGCATGTTTATAATATATTTCCTGGTAGGAACCTTTAGTTTTAATATTATCCAGCATAGTTTCAAACTCGCGAATAATCAGCATATCGTAATATATTTGCTTCAATGTTGATTCTCCATAAAGACTTAACTCTTTCTTAATATCTGGTTGATATTGATTAAGGGGAATACTATCGATATGAATATAACCTTTTTTCCGGACTTCTTTAGGATCAACAAATAATGATTTGGGCATTTACATCACTCCTTCCTGTAGCAATCTCAGTAAAGAAAAACATGGCATAATAATTTTTTTAATTATGGTTTCTCATCAGGTTGATAGGAAAAATTTTCTAAAATAGCAATAACCTGTTGCAAGAAACGGGCAGCAGGTGCTCCATCAATAACTCTATGGTCAAAGGTAAGAGAAAGACCAATATAAGGTGAAAATTCAATAACATTGGTTTTCTTAATTGGTCGTAGTTGGGGACAGCCGATACCAATAATTCCTGTCTGTGGGGCGTTAAGAATCGGAGTAAAGTACTCGACTCCCAGATTTCCTAAATTAGTAATTGTAAATGTGCCTCCTTCCAGGTCTTCAGGTTGAATATTTCTATCTATACATTGCTGGGTCAATTGCTGTACTTTCCGAGCAAATTGCAACAGAGAATATTGCTCTGCCTGATGAAGAACGGGTACTTTCAATCCTTCAGCAGTATCTACAGCAAAGCCCAGATGAACTTCTTTAAACTGGGTTATCATCCTTTCCTGAGCATAACTATTTATAGCAGGATTATTCTTCAATGCTTTAATAATTCCAAACATAATAAGATGATTAATATTGATATCTGGATAGGATAATGTCTCTTTTGTTTCTTTTAATTGAGCGCGATATTCCAGTACCCTTTCTGCTGAAAAGGAAGAATGCAAGGTTAGTTGAGCAGAATTCTGGATGGAAGATAACATCCTCTCGGCAATAATTTTACGAATTCCTTTCATAGGAATTTTCTGATATGATTCAGCTTTTATTTTCTTTTCAGAAGTGGTCATTGCCAGATGCCCTATTGTTTGAATTACCTCTTGCACATCTCTCTCAATTATCCTCCCCTCCGGACCACTTCCTTTCAGAATAGAGATATCTAAATTCTTAGTTATAGCTAAGGTATGAGCTCGAGGAGAAATCTTGATGTGCATACGCTGATCAATATCACCTTTACCTTTCAGTTGATCTAGAGTGGTTTTTCCAACAACAGTCTCAGATTTTAGGGGTACTTCTTTCTTGGTCTCTTCTTTTTTTAAGAGATGTTGGTATTCTTCTCCCAGTTCCCCGATAATAGCAATAGTCTCCATTACCGGTACTTCCTTACCTTCTTTATATAATATCCTTAACAGAATACCTGCCACTGGAGATTCAATTTCGAAAACTGCTTTATTAGTTTCCACTGCACAGATAATTTCTCCTTTTTCTACTCTTTCTCCCTCTTTCTTTTTCCACTCCTGTATTAGACAGCTTTCATCGGAAAGTCCCTTTTGTGGGACAATCACCCTGGTTACCATAACTCGCCACCCCCGATCATTTTTAGGTGCAAGTCAAACAAATATATCTGGTTTACTAATCTGAATGTAATTATATCATTATTATATAGTTTTTGGTTTACAGTTTTTAGTTTTCGGTTAAAGATGCAAAGATATTTAACCAACACATAGGTTACACTTTTGATTCAGGACATAGGTTACACTGTTTACACCTGCTGTTTCTTTTTTACAGTATAAAATGATGATGATA
>JAQUNC010000020.1 GCA_028717805.1 Atribacterota bacterium | reverse complement strand
GCTTGATTTATAGTGCTGTCCAGGAAATACTGACCAATGAATCTTATAAAGAAAAAGCCGGAAAGATTGGGGAGGGATTCAAGAAAAGCGGAGGAGCCAGGAAGGCTGCCTCTTTTATTCTTGATGTTATCGATAAGGAAGGATTAGATTAATAATATGATACCCTGAGTTGAACTTTACATCAGAGTTTTTATAGCTTATCTTTGCATTCAAAATAAAATAATTTTAAAAATAGTAGAAAATAACCGAATTTTTTCTGTTAGGGAAGCTCGTCCCCCTCATCTTCTGGTAGTATTTTATCTTCTTCTGACTATCTGCTCATTGTAATTAAAAAACTTGACTTTTTATATTTATTTAGATAAAATATAAATATGAAAAAAATTTTATATATATGAAATATTGATGATAGAGATTATCAGAAAAACAGTTAATCATAAAGTCAGATTTTCTTTCCTAACCAGAGAAATCAAAATCTCAGAATATTTAGGAACTTTTGTATATAATAGTAGGCTTTTAGATATTGCCGCAACTCTAAATATTCTAAAGAAATTCTATTTCCAACCCTAAAGGTTATGGAAAATATAACTTCATTCCAACTTATGAAATATAGATTTAATTAAGTAATGTTTAAGTTAAAACTATAAGAGATTTGTTATGTCTTATCATATGGTATAAAAAATTGAGGAGGAATTGTTATGATTTTTGATAAACTGAAAAATGCTCATAAATACTATTGTTTAAATCCCCACTTTGAAAAAGCATTTAATTTTTTAAAGACCACTGATTTAGAAAATATTGCTGCAGGTGAGTATGAAATTGATTGGAAAAATGTAGTTGTTTTAATTCAAGAGTATACCACAATGTCCGATCCTCCATGGGAGTGTCACAAATATCATATAGATCTGCAGTATCTCATCTCGGGGATTGAAAAGGTTGGTTATCGTACAATTGAGGGTACTAAACCATCTGGACCTTATAAGGCAAAAACTGATTGTTATCTTCTTGAGAAAGTTGAAGATGGTAACTATGCGACCCTTGAGGGCGATACAATTATACTTCTTTTCCCCGAAGATGCTCATCTTCCGCGCTTAGTTTACAATAAACCGATTCCGGTTAAGAAATGTGTAATAAAGATTATTATATAAGCTAATAGTAGAAAATTATTTTAGAGGTGCCAGGCTCTTTGTAATTGAACCTTAACATAATAATACAGGAGATGGTTCTCTTATGGACAGTTTTTTCTGATATTATAGACTGCTATTATATTGGTCATTTCTCAATCCAACGGGAGCATCTAATTAATAACTAAGGCAGCCTGCATCAAAACAGTTCCGAAATCTACCACATCATCATCCGAGACATCAACCGATGAATCATCTTCTCTTGTGATGATGGTTATTATGAAAGATTTCTAAATGACCTAACCAAATAATACAGGAAGAGTGCTTGTGAAATCTATACCTACTGCAAGAAGAGAAACCCTGTCTGGTAAAGTAATTAATCAACCGGCCTTAAAAATATATCATGATGTATTGTGGGAAACCTATATAAAATAACAATTAAACATGGATAGAGTGATATTACACGTATTATACGAAAACTCTAAAAATGTATGGTGAACAGTATAAGAATATGCTGTTTCCAGATAAAAACATTATAAAAGGAGGAAAATCTCAATGAAGAAAGTGTTTGCAGGAATACTTGTACTGACCTTAGTGCTTGGTATGGTTGCAATGGTAAATGCGGCGACCGTAACCATGACTCTGGGTCACTTCGGTAAGCTGCCGGAGACTGGCGATCCTTTAGGAACCGCCGCTCAGGCCTTTGCCGATAAGGTCACAGACCTCTCGGGAGGAGAGATCAAAGTTGACGTCCGTGAAGACAGCGTCTTGGGCAATGCTAAAGAGATGATCGAACAGGCCCAGCAGGGCTTGATTGAAGCCTGTCTGGTATCCCAGGGCACGCTTGACAAATTTGACATCCGCTATGCATTTGTCACTGCACCGTATATGTTCTCAGGCTATGAACAGGCTTATGCTGTGATAGACGGACCTTTTGCCGAGTGGGTGAATGACGGTACGCTGGAAGCTGCCGGCTTGCACAACCTCGGTGGGTGGGATTATGGCTTTCGTATGCTAAGTAACTCCATTCGCGAAGTGAAAACACCCGAAGACGTGGCAGGTCTGTTAATACGTACCCCTTCTGAAGTGCAAAAGGTTGCTTGCTTCGAAGCCCTGGGCGCCACCGTACAACCCCTTGCCTTCACCGAGCTTTTGCCTGCCCTCAAGCAGGGTACTTTTGACGGCCAGGAGAACCCCATCGCCACCATTGTGAGTTTCAAGATGTGGGAAGTCAACCAGAAGTACGTCAGTTTGACTCGGCACACCTGGGAATCCGTCAACCTGACGGTGAACTGGGATTGGTGGCAGAGCCTGACCGCAGAACAGCAGGGTTGGATTCAGGAAGCCCATGTGTATGCCCGTGACATGATGCGCTCCATGATTCAGGATGCTGAAGCTCAGTATGTAGAGATCCTAGAAGAGAACGGTGTCGTTGTGACTAAGGTTGACCTATCGTTGTTCAAAGACAAGATGGGTCCCGCCTGGGATGCCGTTGCCGAATATGCTGGTGATACTGAAGGATCTATGCTTGCAAAATTTCTCGAGATTGTTAGCCAAACCGAAGACTAAAATGTTTGCCTGAACACAGCTTGTAACGACGCGTGGGAACACAATCACAAGCAAAGGTTGTTTGCGCTAACGCGTTTTGCAGTAGGCATTGAGTTATTAATAGAAAAATCTGAATGGCAGCACTCCGGGTGCTGTCATTCAGCCATTTTAAGAAACTGAATGAAGGAGGCTATTCAAGATATGATTGCACTCATTGTGAGTCTGGTTCTCCTTGCGCTGATGTTTATTGGGGTTCCAGTATGCGTCACGATGGGAATTACCAGCGCCAGTGCGTTTATCGCGCTGGACATGCCCAAGATGCTGACGGCTCTGGCGCAGCGCGTATTTTATGGAACTACGGGGTTTACGATGCTGGCAATCCCGTTTTTCATTCTTGCGGGAAATCTAATGAACTGTGGTGGCATTACTGACCGCATCTTTAACTTTGCCAATGCGATGGTCGGGCACTGGCCGGGTGGGCTTGGGCAGGTGAATGTGGTTTCCTCGGTAATTTTCTCGGGTATGTCTGGTGCAGCCGTTGCAGACGCTGCAGGGCTTGGTTCTATTGAAATGAAGGCCATGAACGACGCTGGATTTGACGAAACATTTTCCGCGTCCATCACTGCCGCATCCTCTACCATCGGGCCGGTTATCCCGCCCTCGATCCCGTTCGTGGTATATTCGTCATTTACTTCCACCACCGTACCGCGCCTATTCGCGGCAGGCTTTATCCCCGGACTTTTAATGGCATTGGCCATGTCGATCTGTGTATATTTCATCTCTAAAAAGCGAAAATACCCCGTTAGCTCCAAGATGCCTTGGAAGCTACGGTTAAAATATCTATGGCAGGCGCTTCCAAGCCTGACAACGATCATCATCATCGTCGGCGGAATCCTCGGCGGCATCTTTACCCCCACCGAGGCGGCCATTATCGCAACATTCTATGCGTTATTTCTAAGCTGCCTAATATATAAGCAAATCTCCTTCAAAGGGATTTTCAAGGTGTTGTACGAAAGTCTCCTGACCAGCTGCAAGACACTGTTCATCATTGCCGTGGCTAACTTCCTGGCATGGTTTATGATCCGGCTGCGCATCCCCGATCAAATCATTTCAGGCTTGCTGAGTGTAACAACAAATCCGCAGCTGCTGATATTGATTATCATAGGTATCTTACTGATTCTGGGTATGTTCCTGGAAGGGATCGCAGTCATCTTGATTGTTACTCCCATTTTTCTGCCTATTATCGCGCAGATCGGGATGGATCAGGTGCAGTTCGGTGTAGTGCTCATACTTGCCAGTATGATTGGACTGTTGACGCCACCGGTGGGCATGAGCCTGTATGCAGTATGTTCAATCACGAATGTGGACCTGATGTCCTTATCCAAGGCAGTGCTACCGTATGTAGTCGGTATCTTCATTGTGCTGATACTATGCGCATACTGGCCTCCGTTATCAATGTGGATTCCCACACTTTTATACGGCTAAGGAGGGAATACAATGAAAATCATCACAGTTCTTAAAAAAGCCGATGAGATACTGGCCAACATTCTTAAGGGAGTCGCGGTCGGACTGTGTCTGATCATTGCATTCATGTTGCTGGGGCGTGTGATATTACGGCTGCCGTTCTTCACCTCATCGATGGCCTGGTCGGAAGAGATTGTGGAGCTGACCATGGCGTGGATGATCCTGACTGTGACGACGCTCTTGTTCCGCAGCGGCGAGCACTTTCGAGTGGAATTGCTTGAGAAAAAGTTTAAAGGAAAAGCCTTGATGAAATACGTACATCTGTTTATTACACTGGTCAACTTGCTCTTTATCGGAATGCTTTTATACTATGGAATCAAGTTTATGCTGCCCCAGACCCAGTTTTCTCCGATCCTGAAGATCAACCACCGTTTCTACTATGCCAGTATTCCCGTGAATGCTGTCTTGATTCTGTTGTACCTAATCCGTGATCTGGTACGTGATATCTTGGCGTTCCGCAGGTCGTAAATGAAAAAATGAAACAGGGGATGATTCTATCTAATGGAAACCCCAGACTTTTAATTAATCTTTGGTCTTAAGAGAAAAGAGATTAAATAATGAGAGGCTATTCCAGCTAAAAAGCCATAAAACATATTGGTAACTAAAGCAATGAGAATAGTAATAACCATAGGAATTATATTTTTACTGGTTTTTACTTCTTGTGCGAATTTCAATAACCCTATTCCTACCATAAACATCATTGTTCCAATAATAGCTGTGGGAAAAACAGAAAAAAGACTAGCAATAGAAGCTGAGAGGAAAAGTCCCAGAAAGATTTCTATCAAACCTTCCAGTATATTAGCTCCGCCGGTTCTAGCCCCAAAATAATACTGACCAGCTAATCCTCCAGCACCATGACAGGTAGGCATTCCACCCAAAAAAGGAAGGATTATATTCATAATCCCTTGATTCCAGGCTAGCTGTTTTTCGCTTACTTTTTTTTCTGGCCAATATTTTTTAATCAGTGAAGAAGTAGCTATAGTAGCATTAGTAGCAGTTAGTGGTACTTGAGCAAATCCAGCTAATAACAAGGTCTGCCATACTTCTTTTAAAGAAAAAGTAGTAAAGGCTGGAATGCTCAGAACCGGAGAACTAATTTGGTCAAACTGTCCTTGTATGAGCATAATAAATAGGCCAATAATCACCAGGATAATAGCGGCCGGAGCGTAACGGTTTTGCCTGAACAGTAATACAATAATAATAGCAACAATGCTGATAATCCAATTAGTAGAAATCATTTTATAGGCTTGAAACATTAATAATATACCCAGGGTAACCTGAATTCCCCGGATTACAGAATTCGGTGTTATTTTGGAGATTCGTTCAATGATTCCAGTTAAGGCAAGTAGAATCCAGATTATTCCCATCCCAAAACCGGATGCATAGACCATAGATGGAGTCCATTGTTGGGCAATTGCCACAATGGCAATAATTTTCATAGGTTCAATGGGAACCGGAAGACGATAGATTAAGCCGGTAATAATATTACATAAGCCCATCATGACCAGGAAGCCGGCTGGGTTCAGACCACAGATCACAATATAACCGATGGCTAAAGGGAAAAGTGTACCGAAATCTCCCATAGAACCGGCTAATTCTCTTAGATTAAATTCAAAAGATTTAATTTTCATTTCAATAACCCCAATGATCTTGATTATACAATGATTTACCGCGAAAATAAACTCTTATTCCTTTAGCATACAATGCTTACCACTCTGTTTGCTTCCTCTATATATATTGTTTTTATGGAAAGTCCGTATAAGTTAGAAAGTGTATCTGAATTGAGTGTCTCTGCTGATTGACCAATGCCAAGTACACCTTCTCGGTTTAAAATGGCTACTTTTCCATTTAGAAAGATGGCATGTTCTGGATTATGGGTAGTCATAATTAATGCATATCCTTCATCAGCCAGTTGGCGAATCATCTTCACTGCACGGTGCTGATTACCATAATCTAAGTGAGCAGTGGGTTCGTCAAGCAGAATTATCTTTGGTTGTTGAGTGATTACTCTGGCAATTAACACCATTTGTCTTTCTCCACCGGAAATTTTTGTATATGGTTTATCTCTGAGATAAGCAATATCAAGACGTTCCAGGGACTCGTCAGCAATTCTATAATCTATTTTGCTAGGAGTTTTAAAAACACCAATATATGGAGTTCTACCCATAACGGTAAATTCTCTAACAGTGAAAGCATAGGCAGGAATATGGATTTGTGGAACATATCCGATTATCTGTGCTACATCGCGAATATTCATCTTTGAAAGAGACTGACCGTTTAACCGTATTTCTCCTGATTTTGGTTTGTAAATATTAGCAATACAATTTAGAAGTGTTGATTTGCCAGAGCCGTTAGGTCCTAATATAGAAAGTATTTCACCATTATCCAGATTAAAAGTAACATTACGAAAAATCGGACGGCTATTATGGTAATTAAAACTAAGATTTTTCACTTCTAGAATCATTGCATTTGCCTCCTTTGTTTAAAAAGGATAAATATAAAAAAGGGAGCCCCTATTACTCCAGTTAGAATTCCCAGCATGAGTTCAGCGGAGGTAAGTGTTCTGCAAAATATATCTATGGTTAGCATAAAAATCCCTCCGAAGATCATAGCTATGGGAAGCATTCTTTTGTTATCAGAGCCAATAATCATTCGGGCGGTATGGGGAATAACCAAACCAACCCATCCAATTGTACCTGATAAGCAAACAGAGCTTGCTGTGATTAGAGTGGAAGATAGAATAAATATTCCTCGAGTTGTACTTAGATTAATGCCAAGCGTTTTCGCTTCATTATCACCCAGGGATAGTACATTAAGCCTGTATCTTAAAAGAAGGATTATAATCATGGGCAGCAAAATTGTAGGCAGTATAGGGATCATTGCATTAAAAGACACTTTAGCAAAAGAACCCATCATCCAATAAGTAATTTCAGCTAACTGGGTGTCTGTATCTGCTACAAATTTTATAATATTCATTATAGAAGACATCAAGCTGCCAATAACTATACCTGATAATACTAACACAATAGTAGATTGATTTCGGATCAGTCGAGGTATGGTTACAGTTATAGCTACAGCAATCAAACCTCCGGCAAATGCACTAAGTTGAATCATAGCACTATCCTGACTTAAAAGGATAGCTGTGGCAGCACCTACAGACGCACCAGCTGATACACCTAACAGATCAGGGGATACCATTGGATTTTTAAAAATACTCTGATAAGTAGCACCTGAAAGCGCTAACGCTGCTCCAATAATAATGGCAGCAATTGTTCTTGGCAAACGTAGATTCATGACTACAGCTTCTTGAATGTTATCCCAATTGTTGTCCATAGTGAAAATTTTTGAAAAAACAATCCGGAAAGTGTCTCTAAAAGGCACAGTATATTGCCCTATTGCCAGTGATATTCCTAAAACGATAAATAATAAAGCAAGTGAAAACAAAAAAATGCCATGATATCTGAAAATATCAAATATATTTTTCTTTTCTAAAACAATCTCTCCATTTAAAATGGAGAGATTGTTTCTATTTTGTTTTATTTTTTTCATTTATATAAATTTAATGATTTATTTACTGTACCGGAAATTCTGCTGAACCATCTGGACGAAGTCCGTCAAGCATATACTCAGCCTGTGTTTGGTTCAATTCAAAATTAGTGTAATGCTTATAGAAGTCAATAATTTCATTTATCATAGATTCTCTGGTAATGCCATTTTCCTTTGCTATTTCAGGTTGAATGCACATCAGGGCATAGTGGATTTGTAGTTGACTTTCCAGACCAAAGCGATCCCAGTTAAAACAACCATAAGGATTGGTGTATAGTCTGTTATTAGATAAAGCCTTTAAATCTTTCCAGCCATCAGTATTTTCCAAAGCATTTTTATTTACATGTTGATAAACACCCGCACATATTATTAGATCTGGATTTAAATCCCAAATTGCTTCAGGAGTAACTTCTCCAGAACTTAGTTTCATTACCTCAGCTGCATTATTACCACCTGCAGATCCAATCCAGTCAGAAATGATACTTCCAGCAGCCATAGTAGTGTTTACGCTGGATGTTTGTCCAGCAATGTAATATACAACCGGACGATTGTTTTCTGAAATACCGGAAGTAACTTCTCTTACTTTTTCCAGCTTAATTTCAACAGCAGAGCACCAATGGTTTAATTTATCCTGATATTCTCCTCCGAGGACTTCGCCGAGAATAGTATAGGCCTGTATCATGGTAGCATAGTCACTAAAGTTAATATTAATAGCAGGAATTCCTACATCCCGGATCTGTTGGGCAAGACCACTTGCAGCAGTGGTTGGATGAATGATAACTAAATCCGGTTCCAGATTAATAAGGTTTTCAATGGAAGGAGTTATCCCTCCCAGAGCCGGAATATTAACACAATCAGGGTAAAATAGTTGGGTCCAGGAGTTCATTGTTCCCGGGTTGTTAACGGCTAATCCAACAATTAGTTCCCCAGCTCCCATCACAAAAAATGAGGAAGTACCCGCTGGCCATAAGTTAACAATTCTCTTAACTTCACCGGTTATTGTTACTGTGTCACCACTCATATCCGTGATAGTAACAGTTCTTTCTGCTGTAACAGAGCTGGCAAAGAAAAAGAAAATTGTTATAGCTACTAAAATAAGTAATAAAGTATAATTTTTTAGTATACTGTTAATTTTTTTTATTTTCTTCATAATCTTACTCCTTATTTTATATTGTTTTACTTATTATTTAATAGGATCTTCACCAAATATTTCATTTCGGGGTATAAAACCATCAGCTTTCTTGTCAATGGCCAAAAACATCCTGGCAAATTCTTTTGCTGGGTTTTTGTGTAAAGCAGTCTTGGGGATGGCTAGAGCGTGTGCAATGGGTGTAGCAATTACAGTATTTTTTTCATCCACTGCAAAACTGACTTTTGCATATTCTTCAGCTAAAGCAGGATTAGAAAGGTTCATAATTTCAGGTAATTCAGCGTAGTTCTTGCCAAACATCTTGACTGCTGAACCATACATAAAAAGATATTTTGCCTCTTTTTGATTATGGAATGGATTAGGGTCTTTTTCCATCCCTATATGACCTGGATGGTTCATTAACCTGTCTGTAAGACCTGGCTTATAGTTGTCAGCTAAGAGCATTGTCATCACGGCACGGTAACCACCTGGATCACCATAAGGATTACTGTGTTTGAATGTTGCCTCTTCTGCCAGTAGTTTTTCTTCCCAATTGTCGCTGTTTATATCTTCTCCAATTACAACCATCCTGTTGCCAGCCCAGATACGGTAACCTTCAGCATACTCAGGTATCATCATGGAACGAATAATGGTATCATCTGCAGAAATCAATAAATCACATGCTTTTCCATTGATACAATCTCGTATGAGATCTACAGAACCACCAGGAACATAGATGGCAGGTAGATCAGGATGCAATTTATTCCATTTTTCGACAGTATCTTTAACTAACTTCATAGATACACCTGCACATAAAACATTCAAGCGATAGGGAGCGAGTTCTGCTTCAAGTGTGGAAACTGCTACTAACTTTTCTTTACGAACATCAGTTACTTTTTGTGCCAGTATACCTAAAAAATTACGTAACATAATTCCCTGTGCCTTGCTGTATTTGTTACCATAATATTTAGTGATCATTTCACCGCTCATTCGGAGTAAATATAGGTCAAATATTTCATTTCTCGGTCCACCAGGGGGAGGTCCTTTAAATTTAATTCTTGGTGCACGGCTCTTGTTCATTTCGGATAAGCAGGGGATTTCACCCATCATCATGCCTGGTTCGTTAGGCTTGGGCATGTTATACATGTCTAAGCGAGGTTCCAGCTGATCAAGGGATTTTCCCTTAAGGACTACACAGAATAGGCCTTGGTCTATATCGATTGGAAGTGTACTATATTTACCAGCTTTACGGTAGACAATTTCAGGTTTCATTACTTCTAATAGAGAGATCAGTGCCTCATCATCAATATTTTGAAACAAGGTCATGCTCTTCAATTCCGGTAGAAAATCACTATAATTTGGCATATTACCCTCCTAAGTAATTTTTGTTATATTAAAGAAATGTTATAGAAATAAAAAAACGCCTTAGAAAGGCGTTATAAAAAAAAGCTGCAAAAATACAGCCTTCTGAAACGTTTCCTTTCCAAGTGGGAGGCATGGTGGCTAATTCATGCCCTCGAATACAGTTTTCCCTGTATTACCGTTTGACAGTGCCATTTATCACTATCAAATCGGAAACAAAAACAATATTATCCTTAAGTAAATTATATTATAATGATTTATTATTAATATAATAATTATAATTCAAGTAGGGAGATTGCAAAAAACTACTAAGAATATTACCATTCTTTACCAGTGAAGTCAATAAACTTTAACTAGGGGACGGTTCTTTTGTGTTTCTTTTTGAGCTGATTTGTGTTAAAATATCCAGCAGGGGTATCACAATGCCAAGAAAAGCAAGAGTAAAAAGCAATACAGGGATTTATCATATTATTTTAAGAAGTATTAATAAACAAAATATATTTGAAGATGATGAAGATTATCAAAAATTATTAAAAACATTAAAAAAATACCAAGAAAAAAGTGGTTATGAAATTTATGCTTATTGCCTTATGAGTAATCATATTCATCTTCTGATAAAAGAAATAAAAGAAGAGTTAGGAATTGCCTTTCGTAGAATAGGAGCAAGTTTTGTATATTGGTATAATTGGAAATATGCCCGCAGTGGACATTTATTTCAAGATAGGTATAAAAGCGAAATAGTAGAATCAGATCGTTATTTTTTGACAGTTCTACGCTATATTCATCAAAACCCATTGCCAGCAGGAATAGTAAAGAATATATCTGATTATCCCTGGAGTAGCTATGGTGAATATATTGGAAAACCAAAGATTTGTAATATTAACTTTGCCCTTGGCCTGTTTTCCCCAGATAAGGAACAAGCCATAATATTGTTTAAAGAGTTTAATCTAACTGAGAATAAAGACCATTGTTTATCATATGAGGTAAAGGGAAGACTTCACGATATTGAGGCTTTAGATTTTATTAAAAGCATTTCACAGGTTAAAAGTCCTTTAGAAATACAAAATTTTGAAAAGGAAAGAAGAAAAGATATTATAAGAAAGTGCAAAGAACGAGGATTATCTCTTAGACAAATCGAAAGACTAACAAGACTAAGTTTTAGTATGATTCGTAGAATATAGTGAATGACACAAAAGAACCGTCCCCCTATGTTATGTTGTTTAATCTGGAATAATGTTGTATTATGATTATGGAATTTATTTTTTATTAAAAATAAAATATGATTATTTAGTAAAATATAATTTCAGTATGGTAAGATGACAGGATAACGAATTAAATTTCTTTGGAAAGACTTTAAATAAGAATTAATTTAGAGGAGGGCATTAGTAAAAATTTCTACCAAATTTATTAAATATAATACCTATACATTAGAGTATCTGTATATTTTTAAGAGAAACCCACATGAGTTAATTAATTTTTAAGGAGAAAAATTAAATAAAGATGGATATTAAGAAATCATTTAAATTAATAATTGCTTTTTTAGTTATAGTATTCTTTTTAAGCGGTTGTCTCTCAAGGGTAATACATGTTACCGGGGTGGCAATCAACGGAGGTAACCAAGTTTTAAAGGTGGGGCAAACACTGCAGTTATCCGTAACGATTGAGCCAATAGATGCCACAAATACGGTGGTGTTCTGGGAATCAAGTGACATTAACAAAGTAACAATAGATGAAAATGGATTAGTTGAAGCCATAGCAATGCCCGGAGCTGAGATTACTGTTATTACTGAAGATGGTGAATTTGAAGACACTATAGCAATCTCAGTGATACCGGCAAGTTCTAGCACTTCAAATAACACCTGTGACCCCTGCAACACCTGTGACCCTTGTAACACTTGTGACCCCTGCAACACATGCGAACCGGAATGTGACCCATGCGATCCATGTGGAGACTGTTATAATCCGTGTGAATGTGAATCTGATAGCTGTAGTACCTGTAATTGCTAATACTATATAAATATAAGAACAAACATTTAAGATAATTTCTGTTTTTAGAAAAGCCCGCTGATCAGGAAAAGATATGCTATCAGCGGGTTTATTGTTTACTTATAAGCTTAGTGTAAGAAGAAATACTGATGAATTTCACCCACTACAATTACTACTTCAGCAATTTAGGTACTGATTGTATTTTTTCAAAAAATACCATCCTGACTATTACTCTTTTCTAAGACCATAATACCTACCCCCTACCTATAGACAATAATTATTCAAATATGAATATACGCACTTGAATTTTTAATTGAAGAGATCACATCTGTTTAGGCATATTTAGGTATATAATTGTATTGATTTATCTTCATAACCAATATAAAATAGATGGATGTTCTCTTATAAATATTTCAACTCGTAATAAGAGCATTATTTTTAAAAGCGAGAATAAGATTAATGAATACACAAGATCAAAATACTCCTGAATGGATTATAGCAAAAATTAAAGAGTTAAAACGGAAAGATTTTCAGATTGCGAGAATTTCCGGAGTACATAAAAACAGTTTTTCAGTACAAAAGGATTCTGAGGAGATCCTGGCTGAATTATCAGGTAATTTGATGTTCAATATTGAAACAGAATTAGATTATCCCACCGTTGGAGATTGGGTATATGCCCAATTTTTTAATCAGAATAATTTAGCTATTATTCATGAGATAATCCCCAGAAGAACAATCTTAAAGCGGAAAACGGCTGGCAAAAAAATTGCTTATCAGCTGATAGCTGCCAATATTGATATTGCCTTAATTATTCAATCGCTTGATCAGGATTTCAACCTCCGTCGGCTGGAACGCTATATAACCATTGTTAAAGAGGGGAATATTCAATCGATTATTCTGTTAAGTAAAATGATTTATTATCGCAAACAGAATTAGAGGTTAAAATTTCAGATGTGCTCTCTATTATGCCAGAAGTCAGGGTGATAGCTTTCAGTAATTTGAATAAGTATAACTTGATTCAGGTATCCGAGCTACTGGAAATGGGGAAAACTTATTGTTTAATTGGTTCATCAGGAGTAGGTAAAACTACACTCCTTAACCATATTTTAGAAACAGATAAATTTAAAACACAGGAATTAAGGAGAGATGGTAAAGGAAAGCATACTACCACCAATCGGCAATTGATTAATCTTTCCCAGAAAGGAACTATAATTGATACTCCCGGTATGCGTGAGCTTGGTTTGATAGATTCTCAAAAAGGCATAAGTGGAACTTTCCAGGAAATATCAGATTTAGCTCAGAAGTGTCTTTTTAAAGATTGTACCCATACTATAGAAAAAGGATGTTCGATATTAGCTGCCTTAGCTGCTGGCACTCTTTCTCCAGAAAGATATAATAATTATATCAAGATGAAAAAGGAATCTGCTCATTATGAAATGTCTTATTTTGAAAAGAGGAAAAAGGAGAAACAAACCGGTAAATTATATAAAAATATTTTAAAGGAGCACCTTAGAAAAAAGAAGTGGCAATAATAATTAATTGCTTATTTCTCATAAAGCTCATAGTTTTCCTGTAACAGTTTCTCAGCCCAAATCAATTGCAATAAGCTTAACTCATCCTGATAATCAGTTTTTGCTTCATCTTCGTAATATTTTAGTTCTTCCAGAATTTCAAGGGAAAAGCTATCTTTGCCAAATTTTTTCCAGTCCTCCTGGAGAGTCTTTATCGGGTGGCTACCCAGTTCTAATTTGAAATTGGTCATATTTATTCTGCTTTTTAGGTCTTTTGCTGCTTCAATATAACATTTTTTATTTACCTTAGAGCGTATGGCAAATATACCCATTTTTGGTTTCATCAATTTATATTGCAATTTTAATTCCTTTTTCCTATTCATAAGTAATCACCCTTATTTTTTTGCTAAGTATTATAAAATTTTTCTACCAACTAAAAGTATAGGACTTAGAGGTCTATACCTGAATAACATTATAAATATACCATAATTTGATCCATCAGGTAGCAAAATTAATATATTGCCTTAGGTTAGTATTAGATCTTTAAGGTGTATTATAATTAAATATATATTGGTAGTATAATAAAAATTATTTTTGTATTACTCTTAACCAGATTAATTTGCTAAAAAAATATTAGTATAGAATATAGCTTACAGGTTATAGCTGATTTAAATAATTTATAAGAAAGATAGTGCTTTGGATAAGAAGAATTGTCAGATAAAAAACGCCACTACTATCGCCTCTTGGAGTGGAGGGAAAGATAGTTGTTTGGCTTGTTTTAAGGCTATGGATAAAGGGTATCAGATAGGATTTCTGTTAAATTTGATTTCCAGAAAATTCCAGCGATGCTGTTTTCATGGAATTCCCAAAAAGCTAATACAAATACAGGCGGATTTGATGGGCATTCCTTTGTTCCAAAAGGAGGTTAGCGATGATATGGCACTTTACGAGCAGGAGTTTAAGGAAGCTGTAACTTCTTTGAAATCAAAAGGTAGTCGAGAGATGGTTTTCGGCGATATATACTTAATGGAACATAAGAATTGGGTAGAAAGAGTTGGTCAAGATTTAGATATAGAAGTAATAGAACCTTTATGGGGTATAACCACTTTGAAAGTTATGGAAGAATTTATAGATTTGGGCTTTAAAGCGGTAGTAGTAAGTGCCCAAGCGTCGTTATTTAGTAAGGATATTATTGGTCAACCAGTTGACAGAGAGTTTTTGGCTATATTGAAAAGAAAAGGTATTTGTCCTTGTGGTGAAAATGGGGAATATCATACTTTTGTCCTGGGTGGACCCATCTTTAAAAAGGGGGACCTAAGAATTAAGAAAAGCCAGGTAGTTTTTAAAGAAGGCTTCTGGTCGCACTGGTTTTTAGATATTCAGGATTATATCCAAGTCCCCAAATAATATTTTTTCTTCCTACTGTTGTTAAGGTGTTAATGATAAAAAATTAATTTCGTTTAACCGGAGGAATAACTGCAGGATGAATTAGAAATAGCGTTGTTTTCTGGGAGTATCGAGGAGAAGTACCAATATAAACTAATGGCGAAGTGATTTTGGAAGGGTGTCAGCTTAAGGAGCTTAAGGAGTAGGATTAATTTATTAGTAATAATTAATAAAGGTGGAGATAATGAAAACAGAAATTTATTATTTTTCCGGAACTGGCAATTCCTTATATATGGCAAGAGAATTGCAGAAGAAAATCCCAAATTCCTCCCTAATTCCCATAATAAGGCTATTGCCTACAAAGGCTATTATTAAAACTAATGCTGAAGCGATAGGATAGTATTCCCGGTACATGGCTTGACTATTCATATAGCAGTGAAAAGATTTCTCAAAAAGGTTGATATCAGCACTGCAGAATATATTTTTGCCATTGCTACGTGTGGTTCTACTTTTTTCAGGGGATTTGAACTGATGGATAAATTATTAGCCAGAAAGAAAAAACAATTGCGTGCCCATTTTATTCTTACTATGGGTTTGAATGATCCGAAGAATGAATCTTATCAAGATCCTGATGACGATGAAATTGTCAGATTAGAAACGATTGTGCAAAAAAGATTGAATTCAATTAAGAATATCATAGTTAACAAAAGGATTAGTAGGGAAAAGGACATAGAATATACTATTGGTTTTTCCTACCATCCTCTTATTAATTATCTTTTAGAAAAGGCTGTCCTCTGGGGAATGGCCTTTTCTGAGTATATAGGAGGAGTAAATTATTTCTACACAGATGATAAATGCACAGGGTGTGGTATCTGCGAGGAAATATGCTTAGCACAAAAAATAAAGATGAGGGATAAAAGACCGGTATGGCAAAAGAATGTATTCTGTTATATGTGCTATGCCTGTATTAACTTTTGTCCAGTTAAAGCTGTACAAATCAATAGCATTCCAGGTGTTAAATCATTTACAGCAACATCAGGCAGATATTCTCATCCTTATGTAAAAGTAAAAGATATTGCTCTACAAAAGAATGAGAAAGCTGGTTAATATAATTTTAGGCTTTGATGCATTTGAAGTAAATTGGTTGATGTTAATGATTTTACAAATAACATAAAAAAGAATCTAAATAAAAAGCAATTAAAAATCTCAGTTTGAAAATAAACATTAAGAAAAAGAGATGAGGATAATTTTATGAATAAAGATAAAAAAAGAAGAATCGCTATCCTTACCGGAGGAGGAGATTGTCCGGGTATTAATGCAGTGATTCGAGCGATTACCAAGAAGGCAATTCTGGAATATGATATGGAGGTTATCGGGATAAAAGACGGATATGAAGGATTAATTCATAATCAATATCGAGCCTTGAACTATGATGATGTTTCCGGGATTCTTACTTTAGGAGGCACCATACTGGGAACAACCAATAAAGCTAATCCTTTCCAATATGCAATTAAGAAAGATAATAAACTTATATATGAAGATCGTTCCAGGGATGTTTTAAAAAATATCAATGCTTTAAAAATTGAATGCCTGGTCTGTATTGGTGGTGACGGTACACTGTGGATTTCCCATCGTTTTTATCAGGAAGGAGTGCCAATTGTAGGAGTGCCCAAGACCATTGACAATGATATCAAAGGCACCGATATTACTTTTGGATTTGATACAGCGGTTTCCATTGCTACAGAGGGAATAGACCGTATTCATACTACTGCCCAATCTCATCATCGTATTATGATGATTGAAGTTATGGGTCGTAAAGCAGGTTGGATTGCCCTTCATTCCGGAATAGCGGGAGGGGGAGATATAATTCTAATCCCGGAAATTCCTTATCAGGTTGATAAGATTATAGAATATATTAATAAGAGAAGAGATACGGGACGTCATTTCAGCATTATTGTCGTGGCAGAAGGAGCCAAACCGGTGGGGGGAGAAGTTGTGGTAAAAAGAGTAGTGAAAGATAGCGCTGATCAGGTTCGTTTAGGCGGAATTAGTTTTATTTTAGGTGAGCAGCTGGGAAAAATGATTGATTTGGAAACTCGTTCTGTAGTTATGGGGCATTTACAGCGCGGAGGTACTCCAACACCCTTTGATCGTATTCTGGCAACTCGTTTAGGTTCCAAAGCAGTTGACCTGATTGTAGGGGAAAATTATGGGAAAATGGTAAGTGTACAAGGTGATCATTTAAAAGATTTCCCCTTAGAAGAGGTTGCTACGGGTCCCCGTTTAGTTCCGACTGATCATGAGCTTATCAAGTCAGGCCGAGAAATAGGGGTATGCTTTGGAAATTAAAAAACCCTGATTAAGATTATTGACAAAAATGATTTTTCATTATATTATTAATTACTACGAAAAGAATAGTATTAGTAGTGATATAGGAGTGTAAACTTTATGAGACTATCTACGCGTTCCCGATATGGGACGAGATTAATGTTGAAGTTAGCTTTGAATTACAGTAAAGGTCCCGTTTTTTTAAAGGACATTGCTCAGGAGGAAGAAATTTCTGAGAAATATCTGAGTCACCTGGTTATCCCACTAAGAGCAAGCGGGCTAATATATTCTTTACGAGGTGCACACGGTGGATATCATTTAACCAAATCTCCTGCTCAGATAACTATAAAAGACATAGTTTGCACCTTAGAGGGAAATTTAAGCCCGGTTGAATGTGTAACAAATCCCTCCATTTGTTCAAGAGTTAACGATTGTCTGGCTCGGGATATCTGGGGAACGCTTTACGAAAAAATATCTGAAACCCTTGATTCAGTTACCTTAAAAGATTTATTAGGTTCAAAAGAATTAAAGCAACAGCGTGCTAAAGAGAAAAGAAGCGAAGAACAGTTGGAAAAATATGATAATTTACCTATTTGACTATTTACTTGCGTTGTTGAGAAATAGTTCCTCAATAGAATTTAACAGCCTTAATGCTTAATGAGAAAAAAGAAGTCAGGATTTTTAAGAGTTGATAGGGGGAGAGTTCCCTACTAACTTTAATTTTAAAAATAGCCTTGAGGAGAATAATTAAATGGTTATGCGAAGAGTGTATATGGATAATAATGCTACTACACCATTGCATCCGCAGGTAAAAGAAGAGATGATTAGAGCAATGGAGGTATTTGGCAATCCTTCCAGCATGCATCAATTTGGACGGGCTGCCAGGGTAATGATGAAAGAGGCAAGGGAAGTAGTAGCTTCTTTTATTGGGAGCAAACCGGAGGAAATTATTTTTACCGGTTCAGGGTCAGAAGCAAATAATACAGTTCTTTCTATTTTAGCATGTCCCTCCAGACAATGTAATTGTTCTGAGGCAATCAAATTTAATAAAATCATTACTTCGGTTATTGAACATCCTTGTATACTGGAGACTGTAAAGTGCTTGTCAGATAGAAATATAGAGGTAAAGTATCTTAATGTAGATAAATATGGAAAGATTAGTATAGAAGAGCTGAAACAAGAGCTAAAAAAAGGACCAGCCCTGGTATCTATTATGACTGCCAATAATGAAATAGGAACTATCCAGGATATTAATAAAATTACTAAGTTTGTACATCAATATGGAAGCCTGATCCATACAGATGCTGTTCAGGCAGTTGGGAAGATCCCGATTAGTGTCAGTGACTTAGAAGTAGACTTTTTAACTCTCTCTGCTCATAAAATTTATGGACCCAAAGGTATTGGTGCTTTATATATACGTAAAGATACACCATTTTGTCCTTTAATAAGAGGAGGACATCAGGAAAGCGGTCGTCGAGCTGGAACGGAAAATACTTTAGGTATAGTAGGATTTGGTAAGGCAATAGAGATGTGCAAAGAAGAAATGTCCTCTGAACATGAGAGACTGTTGCTATTTAAAGAAAAGCTAAAAGAAGGATTAATGAATAAAATTGAGCATGTTTACTTTAATGGTCATCCAGAAGATTGTCTGGCTAATACTTTAAATATTTCTTTTCCCGGAGCAGAAGGCGAATCAATATTGCTTTATCTTGATCTGGCGGGGATAGCAGTTTCCACCGGTTCAGCTTGTGCCTCGGGTTCACTGGATCCATCACATGTATTGATGGCAATAGGTATTCCTATAGAATATGCCCATGGATCTATCAGGATAAGTATGGGTAGAGATACTACTGAGGAGGATATTGATTATATGATTGGAGTATTACCGGGTATCATAAAGAGAATAAGAAGCATGTCTACAGTTGAGGCGGGAGGCATAAAAAATGAATGAGAGAATAGACTGGGTTTATTCTGAGAAACTAAAAGAACACTTTATAAATCCTCGTAATATCCTTAAAAATGAGGATTCTTACCAGGATGACGGCAAAGGCATAGTAGGTAATATGAAATGCGGAGATCAGATGCTTATAGTGATTAAGGTAGATAAGAAAAAAGGTATTATAACAGATTGCAAATGGAAGACTTATGGTTGTGCCAGTGCTATTGCCAGCACTTCTATCTTATCAGAGATGGTAAAAGGAATGACCCTGGAACAGGCATATCAAATTTCTCCTAAAGATATTGCGAAAGAATTAGGCGGATTACCGGTACATAAAATACACTGTTCAGTACTGGGTGATAAAGCCCTAAGAGCTGCTATTAATGACTATTATAGACGAAATGGCATGGAAGATAAAATTACAGAGGCAGAAGCAGGTATAGTATGCAAATGTATGAATGTTACTGATGAAGAAATCGAAGAAGCGGTATTAGATGGTGCCCGGACTTATCTGGATTTACAGGAAAGAACTAAAGCGGGAACGGCATGTGGGCAATGTAAAGAAGATATTTTAAGACTTCTGGATAAATACAAGAAAGAACATTTTGGAGAAAACAAAAAATAATTTAATAAAGAAGGTGAGAATATGGCTGTTGATCCGGTTTGCAATATGGAAGTTGATGAAAAGACTTGCAAGTATAAAAGTGAATACAAGGGCAAAACTTATTATTTCTGTGCTCCCGGATGCAAAATGGATTTTAACGAAAATCCTGAAAAGTACCTAAAAGAACCATCCGGAAGAAAAGAAAGAAAAGAACCACCACCATATGGACCCTGTTAGTGAAAAGAATTAGGATTGGGTCTGAACTGAATTAACTTAATACTTATTTCAAAGCCCAATCCTGATTTATTTTTAATTATATTTTAACGGATTTATTGTTCATAATTTTTTCCAGGGAAAAATACCGGTCATAAATCAAAAGTCCTAAATTGGCAAGGGCAAGGGCGACAAAACCAGCCAATCCGGTTATGCCTACTGTCAGGTCATTCCCTCCCTTAATGACCATTAACGGTATACCAAAAGTTGCATTAAGAGAACCGTGAAGGATAGCTGCTGCTATAACCGATTTTGCCTTTAAGCGTATATAGCTGAGGATTGGTGAAAGAAGCAGTATAAAGATAACCATCATTATAACACCGATTTGGGGATGGCTGGGGTAATTATGTCCCTGCAGTATAAGGGGTGCATGCCATAGTCCCCAAATCAGGCCAATACAAATGGAGGATTTCCAGAATCCCAGATGAGCTAATTCTTTTTGCAGTAATCCTCTCCAGCCCAGTTCTTCTCCAAATCCAGCTACTGCATTAATGGTAATCCCAGCTATAAGTGCCTGCAATACTGCAATCCATAAAGGGTGAACCGGAAATGCTGCAGCTTGAGCTTTCATCTTTTCTATCTGTTCAGGGCTAAGAGTAGATTCCAAGTTTTCATAAAAACCGGCCAGTTCCGGAGAATATTCCACGGTAGGTAAAAACAAACTAATTCCCAGGGCCATAAAAGCTATAATAATCGGGAGCAGCCATGCTATAAAAAACCACCGATTCAATTTGAAGGATATACCTAGTGGTTCTTTAATGCTTTCTTTATACATAACCTTCTGAACAATGATAGCCGCCAGCATAGGGATAAACATATATGTCGTTGCTATGATGAGTGAACCAGGCATAATCCATTTGCCACCCAGAGAAAAATAAATAAATACCAAAAGATAACTCAAGGATAAGGTTAATCCAATGAAAATAATTGCTTTCTTCGTTTTTTTATTCATTAAAATTATTCCTCACCCGGCAAAAAGATTATTCTTCAGCCATTAAAAAGTCTTTAGTTCGATTCTTTTCCATAGTAAAAATTATAGGATAGATTACTAACTCATTCAAATAAAATGTTAGTAATTATCATTGTTAAGTCATAAAATTTGAAAAGTTTAAAAAATGTTGAGAATTCAAGGTTATACCCAGATTTGTAATATGACTGCGGGGAAGGATCAGCGTACTTATGATTTAGCCCTGGCTATTTTTAATGATGAAATTGAACATGAATCTTGGTTTTCTGAGTTCTTAGGAGAAGGGTCCTCGGGTCACTTTTTGCGACGTGGTGAAACATCTCCTTTTGTATCAAAGTTTTTAAGATAAATGTATACTTTTAAAATATAGGAAGCTAAATATTTAAATATAAATACTTGAGTAATTAAATTAGGGGCATCATTTATAGCAAATATTATAATACTTGATACCCTAATTTTTTTCTTTTTTTTCTATTATTTATAGTATAATTATTTTATACAATTATACTTTTATTTATATTAAAGCATAAAACTAACTTTATGGAATGTTGCGGTAATATTAATTAAACTATTTTTTATAAGATGAGGAGAGAAAAAGAAAAAGTTTGAATAATAAAATTCATTATAAAAGTGGTTTAATCTTTTTAATTTTACTATTTTTCTTTTTATTGTATTCTCTAGTCTTATTTGCGCAAGAACGTAGTTTTCAGATTACTGATTACCAGGCGCAAGTTCAGATTCTAGAAAATGGAGATGCCCGAGTCAGCGAAATATTTACTTATGAATTTAGCGGAAATTTTAATGGTATTATTAGAAGTATAGGACTTAAGGGTTCAGATGGATTAGAATATTTTAATGCCTCTCAATATTCCCCTCAAAAAAGAACTTTAGAAACAACCCAGGAAATCGAAGACGGAATGATTGCCTTTCGTATTTATGATCAGTCTTTCAATGAAAGAAAATCCTTTCTGTTAGAATATCAACTAAAGAATGTAATAACAAAATATAATGATATTGCTGAGTTTTACTGGAATTTTTTTGACTATACCAATGCCTCACCCATTGACCGATTAAAAATTGAGGTTTTTTTCCCCAATAGAACTGTTTTTAAAGATGAGTTCAGAGTTTTTGGTCACGGACCCTCCCATGGTCAGGTATCAATCGAAGATCAGGGAGTTGTGCTCTATAAAGTAGATGGTTTCCCATCCGGTGAAATGATGGAAGCCAGAATTCTCTTTCCTATTGCCTTAGTTCCCAATGCCCGCAGAGTAATTAATGAAGAACGGTTGGAAAAAATTATGGAGGAGGAATTAAACTGGGCTAAAGGTTCTGAGTGGCAGCAAAATTTAATTATTTTAGGCTTGGTGTTTATACCATTAATTATTATTTTAAATATTATAATGGTTATCCGGCTTTATTTTAAATATGACCGAGAACTAAAACCGGAAATGCAGTTAGATTATTATCGGGAATTACCGGAGGATATTACTCCGGCAGTTGTAAGCCAATTGATGAGTATCCAGGGGGCCACTAACAAAGATATAATGGCTACCTTAATGGATCTGGCCAGAAAGGGTTATTTAAAAATTGAAGAAGAAACGGTTGGAAGGAAGAAGGATTATCGCTTTAGACTATTAAAAAAAGAGACAGATTCTCTCAAGCAGCATGAAGAGAACCTAATTGTCTGGCTTTTTTATACTATTGGAAACGGAGAATCAATTTCTTTGCAAGAAATTGAAGGTTATGCTAAATCAACTGCCAAATCCTCCTGGACCCAGGGCTCTTTTTATAATCAGTATATCCAGTGGCAGAAAACCGTGAAAGATGAATTTAAAAAGTATAATTATTTTAATGAATCAAAACCAGGATTAAAGGCTGCTGTAAAGATAGTCCTGGGTGAATTGGTTTTTGTTTTGGTATTAATGTTAATAGCTATATTATTAGGGATGCCCTGGTATATATTGATACCGCTGTTGTTTGCAGTTGGTATAACAGGGGTAGGATTGATTATTTATGGGGCAATGATTAGAAAAAAGACCCAGACTGGAGTTAATGAATATAATAAGTGGATGGCTTTTAAGAGGTTTTTGCTGCATTTCAGTAATATGAAAGATTACGAGATACCTTCTCTGGTGGTCTGGGAACATTATTTAGTCTATGCCATATCTCTGGGTATTGCCGAAAAAGTAATTGCCAAATTAAGACCGGTGCTGGCTAATCAAGACATCAATATGAGGAATTCTGCTCTACTTTATCATATGACCAGCCAGAATGGGCAATTAAATGCAGCCACTTTCCGTTCTTTTGATAGAGCATTCAGCAGTGCTTTTGTTCAGGTTAAGCCCTCCACCGGTTCCGGTGGAGGATTCTCCTCTGGAGGTGGAAGAGGAGGAGGTGGCGGTGGAGCCGGCGCCTTCTGAGGCACAATTTTTTATCATAAATTTAAAAAAAGGAGTAATCATATGAATTTTATTTTAATCTTTTTAGTACTTATCGCTATGTGGGTTGTGGTAACATATAATAGTCTGGTTTCCTTAAGAGCAAGAGTGGATAACGCCTGGGCTCAGATTGATGTCCAACTTAAAAGAAGATTTGACCTGATACCCAATTTAGTAAATACGGTCAAAGGGTATGCTCAACATGAGAAAGAAACACTGGAAAAAGTGACTGAAGCGAGAACCAAATACATGTCTGCCCAAACTCCTGACGAAAAAATGGAGGCAAATTCACAATTAGCAGGAGTCTTAGGTAGGTTATTTGCAGTGGCAGAAAGCTATCCTGATTTAAAAGCCAATACTAGCTTTCTGGATTTACAAAAACAATTAAAGGAAACTGAAGACAAGATTGGATTTTCAAGGCAATTTTACAATGATACAGCTATGAAATACAATATAAGCATTGTTAAAGTGCCAGCATCAATTATTGCCAATCTCTTTGGGTTTAAAAGTCGTTCTTACTTTGAAGCAGAGGGAGAAAGCAGAGAGAATGTGGAGGTTAAGTTTTAATAAAATAAAATATTGTTAATATTTGACAAAAAGATATTTTATTAGTTAGAATAGATAAGATTTTTAAAAATCTTATCAAATCAAAACAAAAGAGAATTAGATGTTTTTTTCAGCAATACCAAAGCAGATGCAGAAATATAAACAGGGACAGGTATTTTTTTTACGAATTCACGAGAGAATCTGTTCCTGTTTCTTTATTTTCTTTATGGTATTGTTTTTCTTTCTTCCTTCAGTTGTTTACAGTGAGGCAACACCAAAATTTCTTATCATTCATCTGGATGCCATTCCCTCTCGTTATTTCTTTCAATATATGGAAGATGGATATCTACCCAATGTAAAAGCTGTATTTGAAAACGGACATATGATTCAGTATGGTTTAAGTCTATTTCCAGGTGGAACAGAGACCATTTACCCCCGACTGAAAGAAGGTCTGGGAAATGAAACAGGAGAAAGCGTTGGCTGGGGTTATTATGATCGGGAGAAAGAGAGAGTGGTATCAGATTTAAAAACTTTTTCTCATTTATTTTCTTCTCTTCCCCGCAGGGCAAGAGCCAGCTTTATTTATGGAATTCCCTGGCTAGATACATTTATGTTTTTACCAATGGTCAATGTTCCCCAACTTTTAGCAACCTATGGGGTAATTGAGCTAATCTGGTTTGCTACTGATGCTACCGGGCATGCTCTGAGTGAAAAGATATATCTTGACAGCATAAAAAGATTTGACAGTTATTTTGGTAAATTGTTAAAAAGACTGAATATGGAAGAGATTAATCTGATTCTATATTGTGATCACGGGATGTCCTTTGATAATGAGATAAATATTAACCATGTTCCAGAAATTAAAAGAGTTGTAGGGGAAGGGCTAAACGCCTTTCTTTTTCCCAATATATATCTAAAAGATGTGAACTTAAAGGAGTACTATGCTCAAAAGATTGTTCAGGAAACTGAAATTGATTTGGCTTTTTATCAGGAGAATGAGAATCCAGGTCGGGTAACAGGATATTCAGTTTCCAGCAAAGTAATTTTCGAAGAAAATACAGAAGGTCAAATAAGATACCTTTTTAAAGGAGAGGACTTTTTTAATTATTATAAAAATGGTTACCAGGGCGAATGGTTAACTGATTCAGAATGGCTCTCTCTAACCAGTAATAGTAAATTTCCTGGAGTCCCACCAAATATTTTCAGGCTTCTTTCTAATAAAAATGCCGGAGACCTTGTTATAGTAGTAAATCCACCTAAAATTATTCATACCAAATTAAGATATTCAGCTAATCACCATGGAGTAACTGATACAGATCTATTAGTACCAATATTACTGAGGGGGAAAGAACTGGAGCATCTTTATGAGCGGGAGGAAATGTGGCTACATACCCTCTTTGCCAGTATTCCAGCCCTAAGCTTTGCTAATATTGAACCGAAAAGAGAAAGTAATACCTTTTCTTTCTGGGGCAGTGTTAGTGAGGAATATTCACCTGGTTTTGAAGTATCGCTTTCTCCGGCTTATCGCTGGAATTTTGCCCTACGTTATGAACAGGATATTTATAAAGGCTGGTTTGAATATGATGTATACAGCTCCTATGTCATCAGATTATGGACCGGTGCAGGATTACAGTATCAGTATGAAGAGAATAATTTTGAACCCTTTTTAAATGCTCGTTTACAGATGGACTTTGGAAAAATTCAATTTAATTATGGTGGACAGGTTAATTTCAATAATCTGAAAGATTGGCAGGAAAATCGGAAAGAAATTATTTACCGAATAAATGACCAACTCTCCTTTAACTGGCAGATACCCAATCGTTTTGGCTTTACCCTTCAGTGGTAGTTTGGTAGCAAGGAAGCATAGTTACTACTCCCAAGATTTATTATTTAATACCTATAAGGCATAAAAGAATTAGCATCTTTTCTGTATCAATAACAAGAAAAAAAATATTTTAAAAAATATTTGACAGAAGCTGATTATTCCTTTATTATTATGCTTAAAATAAACATTGTTTCCTTGGTAGAAGTAAGCTTGACCAGAGCTTTAAGAGAGAGATAGATTCGGTGAAAATATCTTAGCTCAGGTGAACTGAAAAGAAAACCTTATGATGAAAAGGTTGGTTACCTGTAAAAAACCGATAATGAGTGGGATAAGTTATTTATCCAATTCCAGGTGGCACCGCGAGATTTACTCTCGTCCTTAAAGATTATCTCCAACAGAGATATTCAAGGGGGACGAGATTTTTTATTAATAATTGAGGTTACTCGAATTAAGGTTTGGTTTTGGTAAATAACTTATTCAAGGTGGGTGGCACCGCGAGAGCTTAAACTTATATCTCGTCCCTTCAGGATAATAATCTATAAATTATTCGGGACGAGATTTTTTATTCTTTGATAAGGGAGGAGATTAAAATGGGGAAAATAAGAGTTAGCATTGTTGGGGCAACCGGTTATTCCGGCAAGGAGTTAGTCAGAATATTATTGAGACATCCTCAGATAGAGTTGATGCATTTAGTCTCAGCCAGCTATGTAGGCCAGAATATCTGTGATGTCTATCCGGAATTTATCAATCAATTGGATAAAAAGCTTATTGAGCTGGATATAGATAAAATAGTACAGGATTCGGACCTGGTATTTACTGCTTTACCTCATACCATTTCTCTTAATATTATTCCGGACATATTTGCCAGGGGGGAGGTAAAAGTTGTTGACCTCAGCGCTGATTTTCGTCTCAGAGATGCTGATAATTACGCTAACTGGTATCAAAAAGAGCATAACGAAAAAAGCAGAGAATTATTGAAGGAAGCAGTATACGGATTGCCGGAATTATACAAGAAGGAGATACGGAAAGCTACTTTAGTAGCCAATCCGGGATGCTATCCCACCAGTGCCATATTAGGTATAGTTCCTTTATTGGCTAATCATCTGGTGGAATCGAATAATATAATCATTGATGCCAAATCAGGTACCAGTGGTGCCGGCAGAAAGCTCTCCTTAGGTTTACATTTTTCTGAGTGCAATGAAAGCTTTAAAGCCTATAAATGTGTCAAGCATAATCATATTCCTGAAATTGAACAGGAATTATCTTTCTGGTATAACTCCTATCAGGGAAAGGGGAAACAGGATAGATATGAAGAGATTGTAATATCCTTTACACCACATCTCCTTCCGATTAGCAGGGGAATTTTATCTACCTGTTATCTAAACTTACTTGGCCCATATAATGAGAAAGACATTGTGGATTTATATCAGAATTTTTATCAGGATGCGCCATTTGTCAGAATATTTAATCCACCTGATTTACCGGAAATTCGTTTTGTGCAATTAACCAATTATTGTGATATAGGTTTTGCCCTAGACCGGAGAGTGGGTAAAATCAAGATAATTTCAGCTCTGGATAATCTTACCAAAGGAGCCTCCGGACAAGCGGTTGAGAATATGAATATTATGTTTAATTTACCGGAAGAAATGGGGCTTGTTTAGCTTTAATTTTAGAGAATTAGAATTAACAGTCTAAACAGATTTTGTGAGGTATAAAAAAGGGAAAGGAGTAGAAGAATGAGCATTAGTTTTCAGGAAAGCGAGATAAAGATAATAAAGGGGCATGGTATAACCTACCCTAAAGGATTAAAGGCTGCCGGCATAAACTGTGGTATCAGAGTAAAGAGAAAAGACTTAGCATTAGTCTATTCAGAAAAGATTGCCAGTGCTGGTGCAGTATATACTAAAAATCAATTTAAAGCAGCACCTTTATGGATTACTAAAGATAATCTGGCACGTTCCGGTGGTAAAATACAGGCAATTGTGGTAAACAGCGGGATTGCCAATGCCTGTACCGGAGAGAAGGGATTACAGGACGCCCGGGATACTGTTGATTATGTATCTCAATATTTAAAGGTTAAACCAGAAAATGTTGCTGTAACCTCAACCGGGAAGATCGGAGAGTTTCTTCCTCTAGAGAAGATAAAACAAGGAATCCAAGAGGCAGTAAAGAAGTTAAGTGTTGCGGGAGGAACTGAGGCGGCAGAGGCAATATTAACCACAGATACCAGGAAAAAGGAGATAGCAGTTAGTTTTGATTTAAGAGGTAAGGAAATTAGGATAGGGGGAATGGCAAAAGGTTCAGGTATGATTCATCCTGACATGGCTACCATGCTGGGTTTTATTACCACTGATATAGCCATAGAAAGTAATCTGTTACAGGAAGCTTTGGTTGAAGTTATAGCTAAAACCTTTAATATGATCAGTGTAGATGGTGATACCAGTACCAACGACATGGTTTTACTGTTAGCTAATGGATTGGCGGGGAATTCATTAATCACTGCCAAGAATGAAGATTATGACCGTTTTATTACAGCACTATACCTGATTGCAGAGTATTTAGCTAAGGAAATTGTGCGAGATGGAGAGGGAGCAACTAAACTGGTTGAGGTAGAGGTACAACATGCCCTGTCTCGTAGTGATGCGGAGATAGCTGCCAAGGCTGTTATAAATTCTCTTCTGGTAAAAACTGCCATCTTTGGACATGATCCTAATTGGGGCAGGATTTTAGCAGCTGTGGGCTATTCCGGAGTAGAAATAGAGATACAAAAAGTAGATCTCTATCTAAAAGAAAAGATAGTTTCAGATGGACAACCACTCTTATTTTCCAAAGAAATTGTTCGAAAATATCTCGAAGAATCCCCTGAAATTAAAATAGTGATTGATTTAAAGATTGGTGAAGGAAAAGCAACAGCATGGGGATGTGACCTTACTTACGGCTACATTGACATTAATACTAAATATAATTAGACCAGATATTGGAGGTAAAAAATGTTAAAAAATGATGCTTTACGGGCAGAGATTTTAGTAGAGGCATTGCCCTATATAAAAAAATTCCGGAACATGATAGTGGTGATAAAATACGGCGGCAGTGCTATGGAGGATAGGCAACTGGAGAAATCAATAATAAGAGATATAATTTTATTGCGCTATATAGGAATGAAACCGGTGATTGTGCATGGTGGTGGTCCGGAAATTTCTCAGGAAATGAAAAAACAGCATAAGATTCCCCAATTTATCAATGGATTAAGAGTTACTGACCGCGACACTATGGAGATTACCGAGATGGTTTTAACTGGTAAAATCAATACCCGTCTGGTAGCTGAGATTAACTTGTGTATTTCTGAAGACCAGGGAAATGGAATAAAAGGAATTGGTTTAAGCGGTGAAGATGCACAACTGCTTATGGTAAAAAAATATGACTCCATTGATTTAGGATTTGTAGGTGAGATTGAAAAGATTAATCCGGAGATATTATTTTTACTTTTAGAAAAAGATTATGTCCCGGTTATAGCTACCATCGGTGTTGATGCCAGAGGTGAGAGATTCAACATCAATGCAGATACAGTTGCAGGCGAGCTGGCTGTTGCTTTGAAAGCAGAGAAATTAATCTATCTTACTGATGTGGATGGAATATTTCGAAAGATGGAAGACGCAAATTCTCTCATCAGTAGTGTAAATATTGAAGAAGCCAAAGAATTGTTTGAATCAGGTCAAATCCAGAAAGGCATGATTCCCAAGGTAAAATCAGCACTGAGAGCCTTAGAAGGAGGTGTTAAAAAGGTACATTTTCTCAATGGTAAGTGTGCTCACTCCATTCTATTAGAGATCTTCACAGATAAAGGAATTGGCACTGAATTTGTTATCAGCAGGAATGAGAGTTTTAATTTATAGAGATTAGTATAGGGAGGAGAACTATGGAAAGTAAAGAATTAATTGCTGATGAGCAAAATTATTTAGTTCACACTTATAAAAGACCAGCAATGATATTAGACCATGGCGAGGGAATGAAGGTTTGGGATTTAGGGGGGAGACAATACTATGATTTTATCGGTGGCATTGCTGTTAATAGTCTTGGTTATAGTCATCCCAGGATTGTGCAAGCTATTTGCCAGCAAGCCGGGAAATTGGTTCATTGTTCCAACCTTTTTTATAACGCTCCCCAAATATTGTTAGGGAAAAAACTGGTGGAAATATCCTGCGGGGATAAGGCATTTTTTGCCAACAGCGGGGCAGAGGTAAACGAAGCAGCCTTAAAGATGGCGGTTAAGTATTATAGAGAACAGAATAAAGAAAAGTATAAGATAATATATATGGAAAATTCCTTTCATGGTAGAACCATTGCTACTCTGGCTGCAACCGGAAAATATAAATACCAGAAAGATTATCTTCTTCTTCTACCGTCTTTCAAACAGGCTATTTTCAATGATTTAAATTCTGTGCAAGAAGCCTATGACGAGAAGGTTGCTGCGGTAATAGTGGAGCCGATACAGGGAGAAGGAGGGATTAATCTTGCTTCTGCTGATTTTTTAGAGGGATTAAGAGATTTTTGTAATAGTAAGGATTTACTGCTAATTTTCGATGAGATTCAATGTGGTCTGGGTAGAACGGGAAAGATGTTTGCCTATCAACATTATAATATTGAGCCTGATATTCTTACTCTGGCTAAACCAATAGCGGGAGGATTACCGCTGGGTGCCTTAATTGCCAAAGAGAAAGTTGCCTCAGTATTTAAACCGGGTGACCATGGTACTACCTTTGGTGGAAATCCAGTAGCCTGTGCTACTGCTTTAGCTTTTTTAGAAGTATTGCAGGAGGACAATCTCTTGACTGAATGTCAGCAAAAAGGAGAATACTTTAAGAAAAGATTGGAAGAACTGAAAGTAAAATACCCAGATTTAGTCAAGGAGGTAAGGGTGATAGGGCTTATGGCCGGATTAGAAGTGGCCAAAGAGGGTTCGGCGATAGTTCAAAAAATGCTGGATAAGGGTATATTAATTAACTGTACTGCTGAGAAGGTGCTCCGCTTTTTACCACCTTTAATAGTAGAGAAAAATGAGATTGATTTACTCATTAGAACATTAGATGAAGTAATATCTGATCTAAAATAAAATAGAAAATCAATCAGGTAAAAATGAAAAACTACACAAAACAAGGAGAATAATATGAATAAACTTAAAAAGGTGATACTGGCTTATTCAGGAGGTCTGGATACCTCAATAGCTATTAGATGGTTAAAAGAGAATTATTGTGATGAAGTTATTGCTGTCACTATTGATGTAGGTCAAGAAATTGACCTGGAATTTGTAAAAGAAAAGGCATTAAAAGTAGGAGCAAGTAAATCCTATATTGTAGATGCCAGAGAGGAGTTTGCCAGGGATTATGTTCTACTGGGATTACAGGCGGGAGCGGTTTATGAGGAACATTATCCCTTAGCTACTGCTTATTCCCGACCTTTGATAGCAAAAATTTTAGTAGATTTAGCAGAAAAAGAGCAAGCACAGGCCATAGCTCATGGCTGTACCGGCAAGGGTAATGACCAGGTAAGATTTGAAGTATCAACAGCTACTTTAAATCCAGATCTTGAAGTAATTGCACCAGCCAGAGAGTGGGGATTTACTAGAGAAGAGGAGATCCAGTATGCCAGGCAATATGATATTCCCATTCCTGTTGATGTAGATAATCCATACAGCGTTGACCAGAATATATGGGGAAGGTCCTGTGAATGTGGAATATTGGAAGATCCCTGGATAGAACCACCAGAAGAAGCATATGAATGGACAGTAAAACCGGAGGATGCTGTTAATAAACCTGTTTATCTGGAAATTTATTTGGAAAGGGGTGTCCCCATCCAGGTCAATGGACAGGAAAAACCGCTTGTTCAGCTTATTTCCTATTTAAATAAGGTAGGAGGGGAAAATGCAATAGGTAGAGTAGATATGGTGGAGAATAGACTGGTTGGTATCAAATCAAGGGAAATATATGAATGTCCCGGTGCTATAATATTATTGAATGCTTATAAGGCACTGGAAAGTATGGTTTTCACAAGAGATTTGCTACATTTTAAACAAATTATATCCCAAAAATATGCTGAATTGACCTATAATGGATTATGGTTTTCGCCTTTAAAAGAAGCCTTGGATGGTTTTATAGGGATCATCAAAGATAAAGTGACCGGTACAGTGAGAGTTAAGTTGCTTAAAGGACGGTGTGAGGTAGCAGGAAGAAAATCGGTTAATTCCCTCTATGATTTTAACCTGGCAACCTATGACCAAGGAGATACTTTCAACCAGGATTTTGCTAAAGGTTTTATCCAGTTATGGGGTTTACCAAGCAAAGTCTATGCCTCCGTTAATAGAAAAAGCAAATAAAAAGGGGTTAAAGATGGAAAAATTATGGGGTGGCAGATTTAAAAAAGATACCAGCAAGGTGATGCAAAGATTTATTTCCTCCATTTCTTTTGATAAAAGACTGGTCAGATATGATATTGCTGGCAGTATTGCTCATGCCCTGATGTTGGGTAAATGCGGAATAATAAACAAAGAGGAATCTCAGAAAATTGTACAGGGATTAAAAGAACTTCTCCAGGAGATAGAACGGGGTATCTTGCCAGTAGATGATAAGGCAGAGGATATTCATACCTGGGTAGAAAATAAACTAAAGGAAAAGATAGGGGAAATTGCCGGGAAACTTCATACCGCCCGCAGTCGAAATGACCAGGTTGCTCTTGATGAAAGAATGTATTTAAAAGAAGAGCTTGCTAATATCCAGCAGGTATTAAGTGATTTATTAAAAACCATTTTAACTGCAGCCCGTAATTATCTGGGAGTGATTATGTCCGGTTATACTCATTTGCAACATGCCCAACCGGTTCTCTTTTCACACCATTTGCTGGCTTATTTTTTCAAATTTAAGCGGGATTGGCAGAGGCTACAGGATTTATATTCCAGAGTAGATGTATTACCTTTAGGCTCTGCTGCTCTTGCTGGAACATCCCATCCTATTGACCGGGATTTTGTTAGAAAAAAGCTTAAATTCAGTCAGATTTCCCAAAACAGTCTAGATGCAGTAAGTGACCGGGATTTTATAATTGAATTTCTTGCTGATGTATCATTAATTATGTTACATCTAAGTAGCCTGAGTGAGGAATTGATTTTATGGTCTTCCCGAGAGTTTAACTTCATTGAGTTGGATGAATCTTTTTGTACCGGTAGCAGTATTATGCCACAGAAAAAGAATCCCGATGCTGCAGAATTGATAAGGGGGAAGACGGGCAGAATTTATGGTCATTTACTATCCATGCTTACCACAATGAAGGCTTTGCCCCTGGCTTATAATCATGATTTGCAGGAAGATAAGGAGCCTCTCTTTGATACTGTAGAGGTGGTAAAAAGTTCACTTACAATTATGAGAGGTATGATTGAAACTTTGCAGGTCAAATCAGATAACATGAAACAAAGCCTGGAGGGAGATTTATCCAATGCCACTGAACTGGCTGATTATTTGGTACGCAAAGGTTTATCTTTTCGAGAAGCACATAGCGTAGTCGGAGAGATAGTAATATACTGTCTTGATAGAAAAAAGAGCTTAGAACAACTGACCTTAGAAGAATTACAACAATTTCAAAGTGTTTTTCAGCAGGATGTTTTTTCTTTACTCACGCCGGAGGCAGTTATTAATGCCAAGAATTCCTTTGGCGGAACCTCATTAAAGAAAGTTAGAGAAATTATAGAAGAAGAGGAAAAAACTATTAAAATAATAAAAAACTAAAAGAAAATTTCATCAACTGCTAATCAATTTTTGTATTTTTCCATTTGACTTTCTTGTTGCTGGTTCGTATCATAATAAAAGTTACGATATTCGTATGATAAGATTTTTTCTTCAGGTACAAAGATGAGTGAGGAAGTTAAACAAGGGGAAAATATTGCTCCTGAAATTGATGACCTTTTTCTACAGTTAACAGAAATGCTATGGACACATGTTTCCAGATGTTATAGTGTTAACGAGAAAAAATCTTTCACTATTACTGAATATTTTATTATCGAATATTTAGGTAAAGAATCATTTGTTTCCATGAGTAAACTCTCTAAAATAATCCATGTTGCTCCAACTACTATGACCAGTATTGTTGATCGTTTAATTAAACGTGGTTTGTTGCAGAGGCGTCGTGCTCAGCACGATCGAAGGAAAGTGCTGGTTACTCTTTCAGAAGAAGGAAGGCAATTTTACAGCAGATATCACCATCGTTCCACAGAAATATATGCCCATTTTTTATCTAAACTGCCGGATAATGGGAAGACATTTAATCAAAGCCTGAGAGAAATAAAAAAGAGCATTTTTTATCTGAAAAAACATTTTAAGGAAAGTTAAAAAAACAATTAGAGGAGTATCCATTGAAAATAAGTGACGAGAAAGAGAATCAAACTAATAAATATTATTTAAAGACAGCACTAGAAGCGGAGAAGGAGTTAAACACTTCTTTAAAGGTGGGACTAAGTTCTTCTGAGGTTAAACAGCGTCTGGAAAAAATTGGACCAAATCAATTAAAGGAAGGCAAAAAAAGAACTGTTTGGCATATGCTGATAGACCAGTTTAAAGATGTCTTAATCATTATTTTATTGGCTTCTGCGGTAATATCTGTACTCTTGGGGGAGGTAACTGATGCCATTGTCATTGGCATCATTGTTATTTTAAATGCCATCTTAAGTGTGTTACAAGAATATAGAGCGGAAAAATCTCTGGATGCCTTAAAAAAAATGACAGTTCCCGAAACATTAGTTATGAGAGATGGGAAACAGAAAAAAATAAAATCTACTCAATTAGTTCCAGGAGATTTAGTGCTTTTAGAATCTGGTGATCGAATTCCAGCAGATCTACGTCTGGTTGAGGTAACTGATTTAAGTATTCAGGAGGCAATTTTGACTGGGGAGTCAGAACCAGCTGAAAAAACTAATCGGGAGATAGTTAGTAAGGAAGAAATTCCGCTGGGTGATCGTCTCAATATAGCTTACATGGGTACTACAGTAATAGCTGGTCGTGGTAGAGGAATAGTTGTTGCTACCGGAATGGATACTGAAATGGGTCAGATTGCCAGTATGCTTCAGGAACAGAAAAAAGAATTAACTCCTCTCCAAAAGAAATTAAATCAGGTTGGGAAAAACCTGGGAATCATTATCCTGTTTGTGATAGCGATTGTCGTTTTACTGGGTTGTTTACGGGGGATTCCCTTTTTTGATATGTTTCTTACTGGAATTTCTCTAGCAGTGGCAGCAGTTCCAGAGGGATTACCGGCTGTTGTTACTATTGTACTGGCATTAGGTGTACAACAGATGATTAAGAAAAATGCTATAATTAGGCGTCTTCCAGCAGTGGAGACCTTAGGTGCCACTACAGTAATCTGTTCGGATAAGACTGGAACATTGACTCAAAACCAGATGACTGTTCAAAAACTGGTTTTGGTCGATCGAGAGATCGAGGTGGAAGGTGTCGGTTATCAACCTTTTGGACAATTCCGTCAGAATAATCAATACATTCAACCAAGTGATGACCAGGCCATATCTCTTTTGCTAAAGGCAGCGACGCTTTGTAACAATTCTTACTTAAAACAAAATGAAGAAAATAATCAGTGGGAGATTATCGGAGATCCAACCGAGGGGGCATTGGTAGTAGTTGCAGCCAAGGCCGGGTATCAAAAGGAGGGATTAGAAAATAAGTATCCTCGCTTAAGAGAGTTGCCCTTTGATTCGGAGCGAAAAAGAATGTCAACAGTACATCGAACTCCAGAAGGGGATGAGATTCTATTTGTCAAGGGCGCTCCTGATCAGATTATTGAACGTTGCAGCAGTTTTAGAAGTAATAGTAAAGAAAAAGCTTGGTCTCAATCCCTAAAAGGAAAAATCGCTGAACAGAATAAAAAATTAGCTTCAGAGGCACTTCGGGTACTGGCTGTTGCTTATCGGGAAATAAATTCCCAGGAAAAAGAATATATAAAAGAGAATAAAAAATTAAATATTGAGAAAACAGAAAGCGAGTTAACTTTTTTAGGATTAGTAGCAATGATAGATCCACCCAGGAAAGAGGCAAAAGAAGCGGTAAAGACATGTCGCAAAGCAGGGATTCGTCCGATTATGATAACAGGAGACTATTCACTAACTGCTCAGGCCATTGCAGATCAGATAGGGATTTATCAGCTTGGAGATCGTATCATTACCGGTTCAGAATTAGAGAAAATGCCTCAGGAAGAACTGGAGAAAGTAGTAATGAAAACCACCATTTTTGCTCGAGTATCACCTCGGCATAAAATGAGAATTGTTCATGCTTTACAAAAGAACAATCAGGTAGTAGCCATGACCGGAGACGGCGTCAATGATGCCCCAGCACTAAAAGAATCTGATATTGGGGTAGCTATGGGAATTACCGGAACCGATGTTTCTAAAGAAGCGGCAGACATGATTTTAACTGATGACAATTTTTCCTCTATTGTCTCGGCAGTACAGGAAGGAAGAAAAATATATCAAAATATTCAGAAATTTATTCGGTATTTATTATCCTGTAATTTAGGAGAAATCTTAACAATATTTGTTGCTATTCTAATTGGTTTACCCCGTCCTTTACTCCCCATTCAAATTCTCTGGGTGAATCTGGTAACAGATGGACTTCCTGCTCTGGCTTTAGGATTGGATCCCGCAGAGAAGGATGTGATGATACAACCTCCCAGGAATCCTAAGGAAGGTATTTTTTCTGGCAAGATGGGATTTAATATCTTTTCTCAGGGAATATTTATTGGAATTATAACTTTAATTGCCTTTTACTATGGTTATAGCCAGTATTCTTTAGTGGTAGGAGAGACAATGGCTTTTGGTACCCTCAGTTTTACTCAATTATGGCAATCATTGAATTCCCGCTCTGATAAATTTTCTATATTCAGGCTGGGTATTTTTAGTAACCGTTATTTAGTGCTGGCTATACTGGGTTCCGGTATATTGCAGTTAATGGTAATGTTAGTACCTTTTTTACAATCAGTGTTTCAGGTTACAGCTCTTACCTTTTCTCAATGGCTGGTGGTCATTCTAATTTCCTTAACGGCTATTCCCTATGTGGAGTTATTAAAAAAGTTGAAATTAACCTATTTCTTTAAATAGAGAAAATATTTAGCAGAAAATTAGAGACCATAATTTATTATAGTGCGAATATGATATACTATAAAATTAGAGTTGGAGGAAGATTCATGATTTTACACAATAGCAGGAAATACTACTATGGCATGTGATGTTAAAGCTATAATTCAGGAGTTGGAGCAAGATTATACTATCCGTCCTTATTTAACAGCCCTGGAACATATACCAGCTCAGGATGCTCGTTTAAATGATTTTCCGGCTTGGCTGCATATAGGATTAATTGATCAACTAAAACAAGATGGTATAAATAGACTCTATTCACATCAGGCCAGCGCTCTACAGGCTATTAATGAGGGGAAGAATGTCGTTGTAGTTACCCCCACTGCTTCCGGAAAAACACTCTGTTATAATCTACCCGTTCTGGATAAGATTATTAAAGAACCAGAAAGCCGGGCAATTTATCTGTTTCCTACTAAAGCTCTTTCTCAGGATCAGCTGGGAGAACTTTACCGCATGGTGGAGGCATTGAATAAGCCTATAAGTACTTTCACTTATGATGGGGATACACCTGTCTCTGCCCGCTCTGCTATTCGTAATCAGGGTAATATTGTGGTTACCAATCCTGACATGCTACATACTGGTATACTACCCCATCATACTAAGTGGTATAGATTGTTTCAAAATTTAAGATATGTTGTGGTGGATGAAATACATATTTATAGAGGTGTATTTGGTAGTCATATGGCTAATGTGCTACGCAGGTTAAGGCGAATTTGCGAATTCTATGGCTCCAAGCCTCAATTCATCTGTTGTTCTGCTACTATTGCTAATCCTCTGGAATTGGCAGAAAAAATTACTGAGAAAAAATTTACTCTGATTAATAATAATGGTGCCCCTAGTGGTGAAAAATATTTTCTATTCTATAATCCTCCGGTGGTAAACAGGCAACTTGGTATCCGAAAAAGTTTAATTAAAGAAACAGCAAGCCTGGTAAGTAAGTTTTTGAATCATGATATACAAACGATTGTTTTTGCTCGTAGCCGCCTGACCACTGAGCTTCTGACCAGTTATCTCAAAGACTATTTAGATAAAATTGGCCAGGATCGCGATTTGGTAAGGGGGTATCGGGGAGGATATCTACCCAATTTACGTAGAGAGATTGAAAAGGGACTTAAAGAAGGACTAATTAAAGGGGTAATCAGTACCAATGCCTTGGAATTAGGAGTGGATATTGGTCAACTGGATGCCTGTTTTATCACTGGTTATCCGGGTACCATTACCAGTACCTGGCAGCAAGCTGGTCGAGCTGGCAGACGTACCCATTCTTCTGTAGCTATTCTAGTTGCTTCCAGCGTACCTCTGGATCAGTATATTATTAATTCGCCTGATTACTTTTTTAAAGAGATTCCGGAAAGTGCTGTAATAGATCCTGATAATTTGAGTATATTAATCAGTCATATAAAGTGTGCTGCTTTTGAACTGCCGTTTGTCCCAGAGGAAAAATTTGGTTCAGAAGAGCTGGAAGATATATTACAATTTTTAGAAGATAAAGGAATAATCCATTTTACTCAGAATAAATGGCATTGGATGAGTGAGGCTTACCCTGCTGATGAGATTAGTTTGCGCAGTGCTTCCACTGAGAACTTCACTATTATTGATATAGAAGAAGGTGAAAATAAGGTTATCGGGGAAGTAGACCGTGAGAGCGCATCTACCACCATTTATGAAGGTGCCATTTATATTCATGAGGGAGAACAATATACTATTACCAAACTTGATTATGACGATAACAAGGCCTATGCTAAACAGGTAGAGGTAAATTATTATACTGATGCGCAGGTAGAAAGTCATATCAAGATTCTGGATGTCTTTGATTTACACGAGGAAGAAAACATCAAACATCAGTATGGAGAGATAGCTATTACCACTATTTCCACTATGTATAAAAAAGTAAAATTCTATACCCATGAAAATTTAGGTTATGGAAAAATTAATTTACCAGCTGAAGATATGCATACCACTGCCTATTGGCTGATTTTATCAGAAACATTCTCTAACCTGGTGGGAGGTAAAATATCGAAAGGATTTACCTTTGACCTGGCTGGAGGTTTATTAGCCCTCTCTAATGTTATGGTAAATGTGGCACCTTTATTTGTTATGTGTGATCCGAAAGATATCAGGGCAGTAGCTCAAATTCGTTCCCCCTTTACCGATTTACCCACTCTTTACATCTATGATAATTATCCGGGAGGAGTTGGCTTTAGTGAGAAGATTTTTGAACTGCGGGATAAAATCTTAGTCGCTGCTAGGGAGTTAATTGAAAATTGCGGTTGCGATGAAGGATGTCCCTCCTGTGTTGGCCCTATTAATCAGGTAGGAAATCAGGGGAAACAAAGTGCCCTGTTTATTCTGAAGGAGGCAATCCGCTAATTATGGATTTAAGAAATCGTTTAGAGAAGATTGAGAGCTTAAAAAAAAGGGTTCAGCAAATTAATAATGCCCATCAGAAAAAGAGTGATTTCTATTCCCAAACCAGGAAAACAATTCCCATTTCTGAAGTTATTCCTGGAAATGCCATAGATACACCGCATGGTTCCTGTTTTTTTACGGAAAAAACATTTCCCTTAGAAACCTCCTCCTATGGTGATTATTCCCTGTTAGATATGCAAAAATATTTTCCCTCAGGTTTGCATTTCTGGATTCCTCAATTTAAAAGTGGAAACGAGGAAATTAAACTGGAAGAAATCCTATTTTTTGATACCGAAACGACTGGATTAGCAGGAGGATCAGGGACCTATATTTTTTTATTAGGTCTGGGCTATTTCAAGGGAGAAAACTTTTATATCAGACAATATTTTATGTCAGACTATCATGAAGAAGAAGCACTGTTGTGGGCTGTTAATCAACTATTTGCGCAGGATTTTAAATTACTTGTGTCCTATAATGGAAAAAGTTATGATTTTCCATTACTGCAGACTCGTTATATTATGACGCGCTTACCATTACAATTAAATACTTCTTATCACCTTGATTTATTATTTCCTACCAGAAGATTATGGAAGAGAAGATTACAGGATTGTTCTTTAGCTAATATAGAGAAAAAGATACTAAAAATCTATAGAGAGGAAGATATACCTGGATATCTTATACCTCATGTCTATTTTCGTTATCTTCAAGATAAAGATAGCCGTTCCCTCAAACCTATCTTTACTCATAACTTACAGGACATTATTTCTTTAGTCCTGCTCACAACCAAGATTAGTCAAACACTGGATGATCCCTTGAGCATGGGAAAATTCGCCCTGGACTTATGCAGTATTGGCAAGATTTATGAAGGATATAAGGATTTTCAGTACAGTAGCAAATGTTATGAAGAGGCATTAAAAGGTAATTTATCAGATGAGGAGACACTGGATGCTTTAAAATTATGTTCTTTTGCCTATAAAAGACAGGGGGAATGGGAAAAGGCGGAAGTAGCCTGGCGTGAAATTATTTCCTTAAATGGCCAATTTAATCTTTACCCCTATGAAGAATTAGCAAAATATTATGAGCATAAGCTGAAAGATTATCAGCAGGCAGGCGCAATAGTTGAAGAGGCATTACAGAGACTGACCAAGGAAAATATATCCTGGAGCATTAAGGAACAGTGGCAAAACTCCCTCTATTTCCGGCTGGAAAGGATAAAGCGGAAACAGAGATTGATGAGTGCTAATAGTAAAGATAACCAGGGTGAATAAAAAGGACAATTGAATATGGAGAAAGGCAAAAAGAATTATACTATTAAGGACTGGCCAGAATATGAAAGACCCAGGGAAAGATTATTGTATCATGGTCCTGAATTTCTGACTGATGCCGAGTTGCTGGCTATTATAATTGCCAAGGGATATTCCGGGGAAACATCAGTAGAGGTAGCGAGAAGCTTATTAGCTAAATATGGAACTTTAAGAAATTTAATGAGTGTTTCCTACTCAGAGATGAAACAGATCAACGGTATTGGTAAGGCTAAATATGCTCAAATAAAAGCGGCTCTGGAAATGGGAATAAGATTATCAAAGGAAAAGATATTACCTGGAAAGAAAATACAAAAAGCTCAGGACGTAGTGGATTACTATTATGCGGAAATGAAGAATAAGAAAAAAGAACTTTTTCACATTATTTTATTGGATGTACGCTATCAGATTATTCGCGATGTACTTATTTCTATGGGTAGTTTAAGTGAAACTACTGTTCACCCCCGTGAGGTAATGAAAGAGGTTATCAAGGAATCAGCTGCCGCTGTTATCTTTCTGCATAATCATCCCAGCGGGGATCCCCAACCCAGTCAACAGGATAGGGAATTAACCAGAAGATTAAGTGAATCCTGTAGTATGCTGGGAGTCAAGGTTCTAGATCATATTATTATAGGTGAGGAATGTTTTTATAGCTTTGCCCAGATGGGGCAAATTTGACAAAAAAAGCTAATCGTATAAGGAGAAAATAAAGGGTAGAGGAGAATAGGATGAAACAGGTTGATA